>DAIUCR010000025.1:0-11920 GCA_036846065.1 Patescibacteria group bacterium
CTCCCTTCGGGAGAATTCTTTATGTCGAGGTGTTTTGGGTGCCAATCCATGGTAGTAAAGAGCAGCTCGATCAGATCACCGATCACTGTCTCTTCGTGAGTGCCAATATGATATGTCCCACCATCGGTCACTGTAGACTCCATAACAACCTGGATGGCCTCGACAGCATCATCGATATAGCAAAACGAGCGCGTATCATCTGCGCCATAGATCGGAAACGGATCAACGCGTGCACTAATACGCCCAATGACCTCGGGAATGACATGGAGGTACCCTTCGCGTGGACCATAGAAATTGTGTGGACGCACAATAGACATACGAAAATTGTACGCTTTGGAATAATGGATAAAGAGCAGTTCTCCGATCAATTTCTGAGCTGCGTACGACCAGCGTGGATTGTACGGATCAGCAATGACGAGAGGGACATCCTCGGGTGTTGGCAGAGGGAGTTGCCCAAAAACATTAAGAGCTCCTGCGTATGCTTCATTTGAAGAGGTAAAAAGTATCTTCGCGTTTGACTTGTTATTCTTTGTGCGGAACCACTCAAGCGCGTTCATCGCGGTCATGATGCCGATACGGAGCACTTCATGAGGGATCTCATAAAAGAGACTTGTTCCGTTGATGCTCACAAGATGATACACATCATCATAACCCACTCCGACATCATTCCATGATTCAGGTTTCGTGAGATCGGTCTGGAACAACTTCACATTCGGCTTCTCGAGCAATGCCTTGAGATCCGCATCATGCTCACTGCGAAAAAAATTGTCCGCAATGACCACTTCATGCCCTTGCGAGGCGAGGCGCTTTGAAAGATGATAACCAATAAAACCAGCTCCACCAGTGATAAGAATTCGACGTGCAGTATTCATGGTGTGTATCCTACCAGAATCTCCAAACATCAACAAAAACCTTGTCTGGATAATTAGCGGGGATAATTTCCTTATACGCAGAATGTGGTGTCGCAAGGATGATCACATCAGAATTCTCTACAACGTACTCAAGTGGATGCAATTCATCGTCAGTGAGGAAATAGTCATGACACAAGACCTCTTTGGAGTGTGCCCCGGCGATCTTCTTTAACTTATACGAAAGACTGTCGCGAATATCGTCACTTTCCGCCTTGAATGTCATGCCAAGAATACCCACCGTTTTATCGGAAAGATCGGGATTGGTCTCTTTCAATTGCTGCAAAATATAATTAGGGAGTCCCTCATTCACAAGCATCGCGGCATGCCCCAAAAAGAAATTATTGTTATTGAATGCGGCGAGCTGCATCGTATCCTTGAGAAGACATGGGCCGGCAGCAAACCCCGGACGAGGAAGATCCTTGTTGCGAGGATAATCTTCGGTCATCGCCTTGTAGATGTTGTGATAATCGAGTCCATGATCTTTGGCGATCATATAAAACTGATTTCCAATGGCAAACGTCATATACCTCCATGCATTCGAGAAGAGCTTTGCAAGCTCTGCTTCAACGGGCTCTACGGGGATGATCTTTCGGTCGGTAAGTTTTCGGAACAACTTTGTGACCTCAACTTCAGTCTCCTTATCAAAAGAAGAAATTATTTGAGGGAGACTCTTCAACTCTTCGAGAGCTTTCCCCTCAACGATACGCTCAGGGCAAAACGCAACGTGCACTTTCTTTCCCTTATTATTGAAATATTTCTGCAAGCGCTCACTCGTTCCCGGATATACCGTACTGCGAAGAATGAGTATCTGACCATCTTCGAAATAGTCCGCGACTCCGTCGATCATTTTCATGATTCCACGAAAATCAGGATTGAGATATTCGTCGATCGGAGTTCCGATGACCAAGACAATATATTTACTTGCGCGTATCGCCTCTTCAGAGTTAGTGGTCACCGTAAGGAGACCCGAATCGAGCGCCTCACGAAGACTCTCTGGACCATCTTTCTCCTTGAAAGGAAAGATGCCAGACTTGATCTGATCAAGACCAGCCGCATTGATGTCAAACAATACCGATGGAACACCCGCGAGCGCGAAAGCGACCCCAAATGGTAGTCCAATATGCCCCGCGCCGCCGATAATAGTTACGCCATCTTTGCTGTTCTTGTCTTTTGTCATAAAAATAGTGGGTTGAATGATGTTTAATTTAACACAGAAGAAAGAGCTCTACAATCATCGAACTCTTACCCTCTTGTGCCAAGAGGCTTCTCCTTATAAAACAACACAATATGCAGAAAAGTTGTTCACGTAAGCACGTTTAGAACACAGACTTCAAAATATAGCCAGAGGCAATATGCCGATGATCATTGTCGATCAAGGATGTTATAATGAATGTATGGAATTTTCAAAAAACACTGAACTCGCAAATTTTTCATCAGAAACACTTGCGCAAGAACTGCTCGCACGAAATGATTTTTTTGAAGATTCGGGCGTGATACTGAAGCCAGACTTCTATAAATTACTTACGGAAATCGGGGTGATTTTTTGCGTCGACGGAATTGCCGTACGAAAGAACAATGGCAACATTGAAGCCATGGCGATCGTGCGCAATACGGGCGCGTATCGTGGAAAACTCTGTTCGGTGGGGGGAAGAGTGCTTACGGGTGAAGACGTGGAGCACGCACTACGAAGACACTTCAGTGTCGATGTGGGATATGAAATTGACCTTATTACCCCATGGGACAAACCTGCGGGATTCTTTCAATTCATGAAACCACGCGCTGATGGAACGGTCGCAGATAATTTCGGAACAGAACCATCGCGACGACATGCCACTTCGGTTCTCTACCTCGTACAACCCAGTGAAGGAACACCCGTATTTGGAAGCACCGCTCATGGCGGACAAGAAGCTTCTGATGTCAGATGGTTCAGCCTAGAAAACTTCCCGCCAAGAGAGGAGTTCGGGTATGGACAAGAAGTGTATTTTCGAAAATGCCTCGAGCTTGCAAAAGAGATGTTCTGATATCCCGACAAATATTTATTTCACAGCAAATGAATAGATGTATTCATTTGCTGTTTTTGTCATAAAAGTGAGCTCGAGTAATTCATGAAGAACTTGAGGCGAGAGAGGTTCCCCTGATACAAGATAGTCCAATCGATACCGGGCGATCTCTTCCCCGAGATCTCCCTCGAGAAATCGCCCATACTCCGCACTCAAAAAATCGATGCGTCTGCGGAGCCACTCATCCTCACCTTTCCCAAATAATTGATCCCAGTCAGCGTAGAAGTAACCACGGACCTCGTCTTCATGCGCAAAAAGATATGAACGAATATCTTTTTCATCAACTCCATTCAAGCGAATACGCAGTAAGTAATTGTGCAACACCCTCTCTTTGGGTACGCCAGAAAATGTATATGTTGAGCTATACACGTTGCAATTCGTATATGCAGGAATGAGTCTCTCGAGCTCTTCGTGATATTCTTTGATCAAAACAACGCACTCATTCGGAGCTTCCACATTCAAGAAAGAGAAAAATTGCGCGTATTCTTGAACTCTGCGAAAATCATCCACGCGAGATGTATAACTCAGTGCGCCAAGTATTCCGTACCCGAGGCTGGCGACAAAAACAACGCCGACCACCAAAGACCATATCCGAGGATGGTATCTGCGCCAGACGAGCAAAGATACCGCCATGACGACAATAGCGGCGATAGGAATCGTATATTGCACAAAATGGTGATACCAAATAGCACGCCCCGTGATCACCTGCTGATTGAGAGCGATCCAAGAACCAAGCAGTAATCCACCACCAAACAGCCAAGTGCGCGCGTTATCGAAAGAACGCTTGATCACACGAGCATAGAGCAGACTAAGTATGAAAAAGATCGTTGCAAGAATGAGCACCTTGTTCAACACGGGCGCGTGAGTAAAGAACATTCCGTTACGCAGAGCAACTTCCCTTCCACCCTCACCACTCACTGATGAAAGTGTGTGATACCAATACGGCGCATCAAGAATGAGTGCGATGATGAATGTGTAGATCAATTCCCTTACGACGACAAACTCTTTCCTGAAGAAAAAGATCACGATGAGTGCCGCAAGCACTGATACGGATATACCAAAGCTAAAGAAATACCCGACCATGAGTGCAAGCAATACTCCCGCGGGAATATACACATGCCGATATCGCCTTATCACGATCCACCACAACAAGATGGGGAAGCTAAATACCATGAGTGCCCCGGAAACCGGATTCACTAAGCGAGTCCAAACGGAAAGACGCGCGGCATCGATCCCTGTATTCAATAAACCGAACAAAGATTGATAATCGATCAGATCATACCCGAGCGTCACGAATAATCCCGCCGTTATTGCCCCCCATTTCATCGGCGCGTCTTCTGAGTCCCCCGCCATACTTCGCGTAAGAACATATATCAAAAGAAAGAGCAGCGCAGGGAAAAGAAACTTACTCAACGTAATAACAAAAGAAAGCCCAAAGAAGAATGCGGGGAGAGCATACAGCCACTCATTGATCGGCGGCACCATCACAGGCATATCCTTATATTCAAAAAAATATGGTGACGCAACGCCAATGTGACCCTCCATCACCTCATGAATACGCGCACGATAGATGTCCTCATCGTCGATGTAAAGGAATTGCATCCCCGCGTAGTCACCCCCGACCGCAAGTGGAGCAAGTATTGACGGCAAGATGGAGAGGAGTCCCACGAGCACGGCAAACAGAGTTGCAAGTCTGTGTTTCTTCATGAATAAACTCAGAAAGGACATATTATTTTTTTCTCACGACACAATAGAGAACCGCCGCCATTGTGTCCGCTTGTGGCCAATGATTAAAGATGAGATCGAGCAACTTGATCGGAAAAAATACAAACATCGACATATTCACAAGAAGTGAGTTTATCCGCACTGAACCAAAAGAAAATATCAACCCAACAAGGTGGCAGAGATATACAGTGAGCGAAGAAAAAGGTCCGGCACGGACGCCGATCTCGACGATATCAAACTCGTAGAATAGCTGTATTAAGCCCTCTTTCGTCCACCGCTGGTAATCACTTGGCGACGAGTGAAAAGGATAAAGAAATGGAGTCGAAATGTATGCCAATCCGCCAGGGCGTAACAATCGTTTAATTTCGAGTACGGCAAGTGTTGGATCTTTTATATGTTCGAGTACATTATCAGAGATTATTCGTCCCACACTGTTATCGGAAAGGGGGACAGCAAGCACATCTGTAACGATCGACACGCCCTCATAGGGATAAAAATCTACATTAATAACATCCTCTCGTATCTTTCGTGGACCCGACCCGAGATTAAGCACCTTACCTTCCACGGGAAAACGCCCAAGAAATTCAATTGCACTTAATCCACCAAACATCATTGGACCAAATACCGTCGCAATAAAAAAATAGAATTTAGGCCATCGCTTAAAGAAATTCCTTACATCAAAGAGCTCGATATTCTTTTTTTTATCTGATTCCATTTCTTTATTTTTTAGTACCCATCAATATCCACCCAGAGTTATTTGGCGGAGGTGTCACAGACACATTCTCAAGTGGTAATCCCAAGACAAGCTCTTCAACCTCCCCTTTCTTCCAGTAATTTGCAACATCAGGAATAAGCTGGTCAAAGACGATACTATGCACATGCCAGAAATCAAAAGTAGCAAGTTGAGCGAAGTATTTGCTTGGTCCCTTGAATATTTTTACAAATAGATAGAGTGGTATAGAGCAAAAATATGAAAGCACATGTACGAGGCCGAGTGGAAGTTTCGACGTAATGTGTATTCGTACGGGGTCGACATATTTTACTATCCACTCATTTCCTTCATATCCATAGACCCACACAAGCAGCTTCCCTCCTGGTTTCAACGCCCGAACCATATTCGTAAGAGCTTTTTGCGGATCTTTAAGGTGATGAATGACTCCAACGGAGAACGCAATATCAAATTCATCTTCCCATTCAATATCATAAATACTTTTATATAAGACCGAGACAGAAGAAAAATCCTTAAGGGTTTCTTTCGCGCGAGCAACAGACCGTTCATCAAAGTCAAAAGCCGTCACTGATTCCGCGCCCCATTTCATTGGCCAGTAACTATTACGCCCCATTCCACACCCAGCATCGAGGACTTTTTTTTCCTTCCAATCTTCTGATGTCATTGGATGTGTCCAATTAAGGAACTGACCCTCATAGTTCTCTGCAACCCACGAGTACTTGTCCCATTCATATCCAAAGCGTTGATGTGACGACATAGAAAAAGATTATTTTATCGCAGTAAACTTAAATTCGATCTCATCGAAACCTCCGACCCAAAAACACCAGATACGACTCGCAAAAGCCGTTGAGAGATTCGCAAGCGCTGAGATCATCATACTTACGACACGAAGGATCGCGATCGAAGCTTTTCCATACCCCATCGATGGAAGAAGGTAAAAGAAGGCCAGCCAGTGCATCTCCATTTTCTCAAGCTTAAATTCAACACCAAAGAATCCCGCCTTGGTAAAATCTTTATTAAAATAAAGAGGAAAGGTTATATCGAAACCATGAGCATGCTCAGCATGAGTAAAGCCACGACTAAAGTGTGGAACCTTTAAATGCAGAGTCCCTCCCGGTTTTAGAATTCGATGCATCTCCTTCATTACAAGAAATGGCTTATCGAGGTGTTCGAGAACATGAAAGGCCTCGACGAGATCGAATGAATTATCAGGAAATGGGTACGGGAGAGCATTAAGGTCATGAGTCACATCAGGATTTGTGAGGGCCTGCCAATCAAGATTCACATATCCCTCCTTTTTATCCTCACCACATCCGAGATTAAGTTTTTTTGAAATATATTCCATGGTTTACATCATACTATCCTGCCAAAGCGCAAAAACGATTAAATTCCACAATTGCTTCCGATTATCCTTCTCCCCCGAAAAATGTTCGTCTTTCAGTCTATCAATATATTCTTGTTGAAACAAACCATGTTTATTTATCGATCCTTTACTCAATAATTCCGTGGACCAATCCCGAAGCGGCCCACGCAACCACGACGCAACGGGAATACCAAAACCCTTTTTTTGACGATAGACGATATTATGAGGAAGCTTATCTTTCATAAGCTCTTTGAGTATGTATTTCGTCGCAAGACCATGCATCTTGTATTGGTATGGCAGACCATTCGCAAACTCAACTAATTCATGATCAAGGAACGGAGAGCGTGTTTCGAGTGAAGCAAACATACTCGCACGATCGACCTTTGCAAGCACCTGATCCATCATGTATGAACGCTGGTACGCCCACAAAAGCTTATTTTGCGCATTCTTAGCATCGAACTCGCCGACGAACTTCTCTAGTGATGCAAGCGGGTTCTGCTCATGAAAACTATTCTGCACTTCTGCCATTAGTAACTGAGCGCGATCATGGTCATTAAATGTGCCGAGCCAACGCACGTGTCGGAGTATAATATCATCCTCCTCCGCGCCATCGATGAATTTTTTTAATTTAAAATCCAGACTAAAGTTCGCATGTGAAATGGGAAGAGCATGGATCATTCGCGAAATAAATCCTTTCCGCAGAGAAGATGGGATCATTTGATACGCGGAAACAAATTTTTCCGCCTGAAATGTGGGATATCCCGCAAAAAGCTCGTCTCCACCATCTCCACCCAGTGCAACGGTAACATGCTCTTTTGTGAATCGTGAAAGTAGATATGTTGGAATAATAGATGCGTCCGCAAGAGGCTCGTCAAGTTGTGAAAATATCTTCGGAATAATATCGAGCGAATCCTTAGGACGAAGCACGTGATGGTGATGCGTAGAGTCGAGAAACAAGGAGACTTCTTTTGCATACTGCGATTCATCAAAACTTGCCTCATCAAAGCCAATGGAGAAAGTATCGATCTTTTTTGTACTCGCACGTGTCGCATAATACGCAATAGTCGAACTATCAAGTCCACCACTAAGGAATATTCCAAGTGGCACATCAGCAACAAGGCGAGATGAGACGGATCGCGACAACTTCACATCGAGTTCTCTGAGCGCATCCGGGAATGACAATGTTGTTTCCCTAAAGTCGGGGTTCCAATATTTCTCCTTACGCATATTTCCCCCTTCGTAAGAGAGAAATACTCCCGGCTCAAGCTTTGCAACACCCTTAAAAATGCTTTGTGGTGTTGGCACATAATCAAGCGCCAGATAAGAGTTGAGCGCATCCAAATCGACCTCTTTCTTTGCTAGAGTGTGTGCAAAAATAGCCTTTGGTTCGGAGGCAAAGAGAAGAGTCCCGCCGAACACGCCATAATAAAGTGGCTTCTTTCCCATACGATCACGCGCAAGTAGCAACTTCTTCTTTGTGACATCATAAAGTGCAATGGCGAACATTCCACTCAATCTTTCAAAACATTTTTCTCCATACTCTTTATAGAGCGCAATAATGACTTCTGTGTCGGAGGTACTTTGAAATACATGACCCTTTGCAGCCAGCTCTTTCTTGAGCAAAGAAAAATTATATATCTCACCATTGAACACAATGGAGACAGAGTGCTCCATATTCCACATTGGTTGGTGACCCGAAGGAGAAAGGTCGATAATGGACAGACGTGCGTGACCAAGACCAACACCTTGCTCAGCATAAACACCGACATCATCGGGACCACGATAACGTATCGTTTGCACCATACGCAAAACATCATCACGATCTCCCCGCCCAATAAAACCAACAATGCCACACATGGTACCTAAAAAGAATTCTGGTCGAGGCCAATCATTTCTTTGGTGGTATAAATCATTCGTGATTTATCGCCTCGTGTGCGGATAATCATATCGGCAATGATTCCCATAGAGAGCAGTTGGAGTCCTGCAAGGAAAAGGAGTGCGGTCAAAAGAGGGAGCGGGGTCAAAATAAGCGAAATGTCATAGACAAAACGGAGCACCAACGCAAGTGCGAAGGAGAAAAATCCGCCCGCGAAAGAGATGATGCCGAGCCATCCAAAAAAGTAGATCGGGCGCTGGGCATAGCTGATGAAATATTTTACCACCAAGAGATCGAGTAATAATTTTCCGATGCGAGAAAATCCATATTTCGAGTGCCCAAATTTTCGAGGATGGTGACTTACCTCGATCTCGGTGATCTTTGCACCCTGCCATGACGCATATACCGGAATAAGACGATGTATCTCTCCATAGAAATCGATATTCTTTACAATGCCACTGCGATACGCTTTGAGCGTGCAACCGTAGTCATGGATATCAACCCCTGTCGTTCTCACGATGAGTCTATTTGCAATCCTCGAAAGAAAAACGCGAAAAAATTCATCATGACGGTCTTTCCTCCACCCAGAGACAATGTCGTACCCCTCATGAAGTTTTGCGACAAGACGCGGGATGTCTTTTGGATCATTTTGGAGATCAGCATCAAGCGGAACAATGATATTCCCTATCGCATGTTTGATCCCCGCACCCATCGCTGCGGTTTGGCCGTAGTTTCGTGCAAATATGATCGCCCTTACTTTTGGATCTTTCTTTGCGAGTGTGCGAAGAAATTCGTCACTTCCATCCCTTGAGCCGTCATCAACAAAAATGACCTCATACTCAAGCGAGAGACCTTTCATCACATCAGATATCTGCTCATATAATAAAGGCAGGTTCTCCGCTTCTTTGTATGCGGGAATAACGAGTGAAATAAAGTCTCCTTTCATCAGTCCATCATAGCGATAGATGCACCACCTGACAACTCTCTGGCATGAGTCATTATCTTTTGCGCGCGAGCGCCCCATGTATACAAGGTGACGTCATTCTTTGCGCGGGAAGCGATATCGTGAGCGAGTTTTTCATCCCCAAGTAACATCTTTATGCCGTCAGCAAGTAGGGCGGAATCATCAGGAGGCACAAATAACGCATTGTCCGAATTTAACACCTCTCGAAGACTCGGGACGTCGGATGCAATGATGGGTGTACCACTCGCCATATATTCAAAGAGTTTCATTGGTGAGGTATAGAGACGTGCATCATCATCCTTGGCGCTATTCGGAAGTACGAGGACATCAGCAGCCCGCAGATAATACGGGATGTCATCGTGGGGCTTATGTCCAACGATAAGAACATTCTCAGATGCTCTATATTGTTTTGTAAATTCTGTGATATCTTTCGCAGTTCCACCGACAAAAACACAGAGTGCATCGCTCGGTAAATTTTTTGCGGCTTCCGCAAGAACATGAGCACCCTTGCGCGCATATAGGTGCCCCGCATAGAGCGCGATCTTTTTATCCTGTGGCAATGAAAGCTTCACGCGGCATTCATGCCTGCTTTCAGTAATAGCAAAACGTTCAAGATTCACTCCATCGGGACAGACGATCATGCGCGAACCCAAGACACCCTGCTGTTGATAAAAAGCTTTAAGCCCCATCGATATCGGAACGACCAATTGCGCCTTAGCTATCGCGCGACGCATAACGGTATGTGATTTTGCCGCATGGACTTCAAATATATATGGCTTATGAAAAAAACTTAACACAGAAAGAAAGAGCTCGTCGCGCGAATACACAAGCGCGTCTTGTTTGCGCGCATGCCAGAGTGCAGCGACCATGAATGTCAGCGACTGAACAAGAAATCCGATGCGTCCAAAACGCACGAGGTCGAGTGATGGCAAATATGTGATCTCAAATGTTTTGGGAATTCGATAATACGCAAATGGTTCCTCTGTGATCAAATTATTTCTTTTTGGAACGACGAGCTCTACCCCCACTCCCGCCCGACTCAATGCTCCAGCCATCTCCATTATCTGGATTCCGTGCGCCTTTTCAGTCGGCAGTCGAATATTCGCAATATAGAGGATCTTTTTCATGACTTATTTCACAAGGAACAGCGAGTATCCGCTTACTTGGTTGCTTCTTATCTTTCCCGTTAATCTATCGAGAAGGTAAAAGACATTACAGATGAATTTACTTCTTCCAAGCGGAGAGATCTTTATCCATGTTTCAAGCGCGCCGCGATTTGACTGTAATTCCATATGCAAAAACGGCTTCGACAAGAGTTCGAGCGTATCCTTCGTAAAGCGCCAATAGTCACCGTAATACCCTTTCTCGGCATGATAATAGAAGAGGAATGGCACATAGATATAACAATAACCACCGGGTTTGAGCGTGCGATACATCTCCTGAAATGCAAGGATGGGATTCTCGACATGCTCAAGCACTGCGATACAGATGATCGCATCTTGTGAATTATCAGCAAAAGGAAGCGCATGGATATCCCCCACAATATCGGGATTATAGTCGGGAACAGGATCGAGCACTTTATAATCGACCTTATCGAGATATGGCAAAAGCCACTCGCGAGACTTGTCGTATCGATTGTTTCTATCTTTTGCAATACGTAGTCCCCCTCCGATATCGACTACCGACTTCTTCTCGGAAAATATCTTTACAATTTTTTCCTCAAAGAAGAGCTCCCATGGTTTGTTCAATTTCATCATTGTATTCGGTCTTGCATTAACATTCGCACACTACTTTGTAATGATACAAAAATAACCAAGCGGGGCAGGATTATTTTTCCGCACATTCTCGGGAATCATTCTATCAAGCATCAGAGAGACTCCATAAACAACAAAACGAATGGTGTTGAATATGAAGAACGGATGCAGAAGATTTGCGGCGGCAGTGAAGCGTTCTCCAAAACGAATGATCTTCACTTTTTTAAACCCCGCCTCTTTCAATTCTTTTTCGAGTCCTTGCTGTGTGAGGCGGCAGTAATCGACGGGTTCAGGGATCTCCCCATAGAGAAGCGGAGTTGAGAGATAAAGCGTGCCACCCTCTTTGAGAACACGGCGGACCTCATGTAAGGTAGCAACCCTATCTTCGGCAATATAGAGCGCGTTAAAGAACAATACGGAATCAAACTCATTATCCACAAATGGAAGAGGTTCGTTGAAATCGACCCGCGTCGCAACGCCGTCTTTCATGAGTGAATCGGTCTTGATGAGCTCAATATCTCCACGGAGATACTTCAT
>DAIUCR010000026.1:0-10884 GCA_036846065.1 Patescibacteria group bacterium
AGCACCATATCTCCCGTGACCGCAAAGAAAGGGTCGGTGATCTTCAATTCCCCGTCTTCACGAATAGCACCCTCATCGATCAATCGACGAAACTCTGTCTTTGAAGCAATCAGTTTTTGCGCAATAAGCACATCAACAAGAAGCGTTCCAGAAGCAACACTAATACTTGGCATATCAGACGGCATCTCTTTTTTCTGGAATGTATTTACAAAAGACTCTCGCGCAAGAATACCTGCTTCGCGACCGTGATATATCTCGACGATCTGTTGTGCGAGATCCATCTTCACATCGCGAGGGTGAACCTTCCCCAGCGCAAGCTTCTTTGTTATCTCACCCACATCATCCATTCCCGTGAAAGTGCACAACTCAAGATATGTACTCATTGTTACATCAGGGATACTCATGAGCTTTCCAAACATGTCTTTGGGCTCATCGATAATACCCACATAATTATCGAGGGATTTCGACATCTTCTCTTTTCCATCAAGACCAACAAGGAGTTCGCAAGAAAGAACTGCTTGAGGGATACGCTTATTTACTTCCATGATCTTGCGACCCATCAACATATTGAACGTTTGATCTGTACCACCAACCTCAAGATCACAAGTACCATAGACCTGCGCCAAGATATCTGAGTCTATTCCTTGGAATACGGGATAGAGCATCTCGTGCATAAAAAGACTTTCGCCATCTTTAACACGCTGTTGAAACATATCGCGCTCGATCAATTGTGCGAGTGTAATATGCTTCAATCCCCACAGAAGTGAGCGCATTGTGACCACGGCAATACTCTTTGCGCCGATCGATTTTTGCATGCGTGTCTCTTCAAAAACAATAGCTTTCCCAACGAAAGAATTTGGTGGAATGGATATTTCTTTTGAAGGAAGTCCTGGTGCATCGATCTTCATGTTCACTTTATAATCATCAGGAAGATCAAGGTCGGTAATAGTGGTGAACCAATCCGAATTACGGATCCATGAAAATACGGTTTTATCAGAACTTAATATCTTCCCCACCTGATCGAGGTATGTCTTCATGTTTGCCTCAACGGCACTTTGCTCAACTTCAGGACGTACTTTACTTTTCCCCGTTGGGTCACCGATCTGTGCAGTATAGTCACCGATCAAGAACACAACCTTGCAGCCAAGGTCTTGCATTTGGCGCAATTTACGAAGTACCACTGCGTGCCCAAGGTGAATATCTGGACGAGTGGGATCAACGCCAAATTTTACAATGATATCTTCATGGTATTCTCCGCGTGCTTTTGCGATAATCTTATTGCGAAATACATCGTTGGGATCGATAAAAGTCCCCACTCCTCGAGTGAATATCTCATTAATGATCCTCGTTATCTCCTCCTCGTGTAACATCTTCTTCATAAAATCTATGCTAACATACCCATTTCGCTTTGTCTTTTTTGCTTGTTTTTTATGTTAAACTAGGTATAACAAGTACCCATGAAAAGTAAGAGAGTTATTACAAAAGGTCATCGCGCCCGACACTGGTTGCAACTTGCAATAATCGGACTCCTTCTTGCGGGTATTTTCTTTACCTGTGCCTTTCTTTTGTGGGCAACAACAATAAAGATACCTGATTTTAGTCTCCTCGAAACACGAAAGGTGTCCCAATCAACAAAGATCTATGACCGCACTGGGAAGATCCTTCTTTATGACGTACATAAAGATGTGCGCCGTACCGTGGTTGATTTTGACAAGATATCTCCATACGTAAAAAATGCGAGTGTTGCGATCGAAGATGATCAATTCTATGAACACAAGGGAATCAAACCAAAGGCAATACTTCGTGCAGTGTGGGCGAATTTTCAAACTGGAGAATACAGTCAGGGTGGTTCGACGATCACCCAACAAGTGATCAAGAATGCATTACTTAGTCCGGAAAAAACTGTTACACGAAAGATAAAGGAGTGGATACTTGCACTCAAACTCGAGCGTCAACTTAATAAAGAACAGATCCTAACACTCTATTTAAATGAAGCGCCATATGGGGGGAATATTTATGGTGTCGAAGAGGCTTCGATGAGTTTCTTTGCAAAGCATGCAAATGAGATCACCCTTGCGGAATCAGCATATCTTGCTGCACTCCCTCAAGCACCAACACTGTATTCACCCTACGGAAGTAATGTTCAAAGACTTGAGAATAGAAAAAATCTTGTATTAAGGAAGATGCTTGAACTTGGATCTATCAACCAAAAAGAATACGACGAAGCAGTTGGGGAGAAAGTAAAGTTCATCCCTCCTCAAGAAAAAGGTATTCGTGCCCCTCATTTTGTCATGTTCCTTAAAGAAAAACTTGCGGAAGCCTATGGCGAAGACGTTCTCAATAATGGAGGACTTCGCGTCATCTCCACGATCGATATGGAACTCCAGCAAAAAGGGGAGGAGATCGTAAAGCAGTATGTTGCAGAAAACGAAGTGAAATTCAACGCACACAACGCAGGACTTGTTGCAGTTGACCCCAAAACAGGACAGATCCTTGTGATGGTTGGTTCACGCGATTATTTCGATATTGAACACGAAGGAAACTTTAATATTGCCGTCGCGAAAAGGCAGCCGGGTTCCGCATTCAAGCCTTTTGTTTATGGAGCTGCATTCGAACAAGGATACACACCTGATACGGTCGTGTTTGACGTACCGACACAATTTTCTACACGTTGTGACCCATTTGGAAATCCCCTCTCTGGAAGCAATGCATCTCACTGTTATATGCCGGAGAATTATGATCATAGTTATCATGGTCCAATGAGTCTCCGTAATGCACTCTCACAATCAGTGAACGTTCCTGCAGTAAAAATGCTGTACCTTGTTGGTGTCGATAAGGCAATAGATTTCGCAGAACGTATGGGTATCTCAACATTAGTAAACAAAGAACGCTATGGACTTACGCTTGTACTTGGTGGAGGAGAAGTCTCCCTACTTGATATCACGAGCGCGTATGGAGTATTTGCAAATGACGGAAAACGCAATCCTTATACCGGAGTCATTCGCATTGAGGATTCTCAAGGAAATATCATCAATGAAGAAACACCACGCAATACACAAGTCATTGACCCTGAGATCGCTCGAAAGATGTCCGATGTTCTTTCTGATAATTCCGCACGCGCTCCCGCGTTTGGAGAACAGTCATACTTAAATTTTCCCGACCATCAAGTTGCAGTAAAAACAGGTACCACAAACGATTATCGTGACGCATGGATCGTTGGTTACACACCATCACTTGCTGTTGGTGCATGGGCAGGAAATAATAACAATAGCGCAATGGAGAAAAAAGTTGCGGGATTTATTATTGCGCCACTATGGAATTCATTCTTCACTGAAGCATTCAAAACAATTCCCGATGAACGCTTTCCTGCACCTCAATCAATATCATCAACACTCAAACCTGCACTTCGTGGTATTTGGTATGGCGGTGAGACATATGCTGTTGATAAAATATCCGGAAAACTTGCAACAGAGTTCACCCCCGTAGATCTCATCGAACAACGCGTTATCCCAAATGCGCATGAAATACTTTATTGGGTAAACAAAAAAGACCCAATGGGTCCCGCACCAGTTAATCCATATAATGACCCTCAATTCCTTCTTTGGGAGATCCCTGCTCAAAGATGGGTCGCAAATCATGGATTACCTCAGGCGGCATGGAATATGATTCCTGAAGGATTTGATAATCTCCACAAACCCGACCTTGCTCCACAAATAACGATCGTGCAACCAAACGCAACAACAACATACGACCGCACACAAAAACTTGTTATAGAAATTAATATGACGAGTAGTTTCCCTGTTGAGCGTGTTGATTTCTTTGTGAATGGAATATTCCTCGGTTCAGCAAACTCAATTCCTTACTCATTCGCGTTCATTCCTGCTGATATTCAAAATATCGGTACAGTAAATGAATTACGTATCAGCGCATATGATTCTGTTGGTAACACCACGGAGCAAGTAGTGCAGTTCAATACCACTCAATAAAAAGTATTTACCGAATATCACTAATGCTATTTTCTCCACGGATCTTAAACTCTTCAATGATCTTTTCCTTATAAAGAAATATCTCATTCTTTACCGCAGGATTTGCCTTAATGAATATCTCCCCTTTTTTTAGAGTAAAATTCTCTTCTGAAATAGATACTCCACTTATCTCTTTTATTACATTTCGCAATAAAACACGTTTATCTTCCTGCGCAAAAAGTTTCTTACGATATTCAAGTAAAAACCCTTCTATGCGTTCAAAAGACATATGATCTATCCCTTCATCGGCATTACGAGATACGTAAAGGTTTGATCTCCAACACCACGAATAATAAGGGGTTTATTTGATCCATCACCAGATAACACAACACTATCTGTTGATAGATATGATAATACGTCCATTAAGAAACGTTGATTGAGAAGGAAATCAACATTATCACCCTTTAGTGCAGCATCTACTTGATGTGACGTTTCACCGATCTCATCATTACGTGATTCTATCTCAAAAAGTTTTTCCTCAGGATATATTTTCATGCGTACCTGCTGAAGCTTTCCAGAGAAGACTGTTGTTAATTTCAAGCGATCAATAAGATCTTGTCGTAATACCACTGCTTCAGTTCCCGTATTTTTTGGAATGATCTGTTTATAATCAGGAAACATTCCATCAACAAGTCGTGAAGTGATATGAAGATGTTCTGTATGAAAAGATATTTGATTCTTTGTTGCACACACAGTAACCGATTCTGTTACCTTCTCAAGCGCACGTGAGAGCTCTAGAACGTTTTTACCCGGAATAAGGACACTAAGCTGCTCTGGAGTATTTTTTAGCGCTATACGCTTCTCTGCGAGCCGAGAAGAGTCTGTTGCGACCATTACGAGTGATTGATTATCGGTATAGCAATAAATACTCGCAAATTCCGGCTTAATATCTGATGTTGCGACCGCATATTGCGTTGCACGAAAACCGGAAAGTAATGTTTGTGCGTCTATTTGGAATGTTGTCCCTTTTGTAACAAATGGCAGTGTTGGAAAATCCTCATACCCAAAACCTTTTATTAAAGTTGAGTAAGAAGAGCCAGAGATAGTGAGATGTTCTCCAACTTGTTCGATCGTTACATTCTTTTCATTCGGAAGATTGGAAAGAAAGTTTCCGAGCGTGTCAGCGGGAATAGCGATCACTCCTTCTTTTTCAACACGAGCAGGTAATTCGATCTCAATACCAAGATCAAGATTTGTCGCACGAAGTTTTAATGTCCTTTCCGCTGCAATAAAAAGTACATAACGTAAAACTGGAAGTGAAAGTTGTTTCCCTGTGAAGCGCTCTGCAGTGAGTAGTGCATCTTTCAGATTGAGTTTTACACATTCAAGTTTCATATTCTTATATTAAATACTTATTATACTAATTACGGCTGTGGATATGTGGAGAGGATTGTTTTTATTTAGTCTCTTCTTGATGAAATCCTTTTTTTCTCTTTGCTTGTACTGTGTACATCGATGTACTTATCCACATGATCTTTTTTAATTCACTTCTTGTACACAACTCACTCACACACTACTTCTTTTTTATCCTACACCTTTTCCACACATTATTACTTGTTATACACAAAGTTATGAACAGATACTTTTAAAATAACGCGCGTATCTGTTCGATCTCCTGTACGAGTATGGTGTCATTCTTGATATCGTTCTTTATCTTCTCGCAGGAGTGAATGACTGTCGTGTGATCACGTCCTCCAAGTTTTTGTCCTATTAATGGATAAGAAATATTAAAATCTTCTCGCAAAAGATACATCAACACCTGACGAGGCTTCACTACTTCTTTACGGCGAGTTTTCTCGAAGATAAAACGCTCATCGATGTTATAGAAAGTAGTAACAGTCTTTACAATATCTTTTATTGAGACGGGTTTTGTTGGTTTTGCGTTATTTTTTATCAGTGTTTTTACCTCATTTAATGAAAGAGGCTTATTCTTTAATTGAGCCTGACAAATAACAAGATTCAGTGTTCCCTCAAGTTCTCGAATGCTTGCTTGAATTGTCTCTGCAACAAAAGAAACAACTTCATCAGGGATAAATACTTGTTGTTGTTTGAGTTTTTCACGCAAAATAGCGAGGCGTGACTCATATTCAGGAAGTGTGATCTCAACGATCATTCCTGAACCGAAGCGTGACTTTAGGCGATCTTCAAGACCATTAATATAATTTGGATGTTTATCAGACGAGAAAACGATCTGCTTATTGTTCTCATAGAGCGCATTATAGAGATGAAAGAGTTCTTCCTGAGTCTTTTCTTTTCCAACAAGGAATTGAATATCGTCCATAATTAAGACATCATACTTGCGGTACTTATCTTTAAAATCACTAATGCGATTATTTTGAAGTGAGGTGATGTAATCAGTGGAGAATTTTTCTGAACTTACATACTGAACCTTCTTTAAAGGATTTTGTTTCTTTAATCCGTTCCCTATCGACTGAATAAGATGTGTTTTTCCAAACCCTGTTGATCCATAAATAAACAGTGGGTTGTACATGATCCCTGGTTTTTTGAGTACCGCCTGCCCTGCTGCATGAGCGAGCTCATTAAAGGGGCCGATCACAAATGAATCAAAGATGTATCGTGGATTTAAACCATCCTCCTTGTTTACATACGTATCTTGAAGAGGAAGCTCATTCCCTGTTGTAGGGAAAAGATCTTTTTTTACTACTTGCTCCGCTTTTTCATTTGCGTCTTCCTTTGTGATGAGGTACTCAGTGTTTCGTACTTGTTCAGAGAGGTTTCGTAATATACGGAGGATCGTCGAGTGGTATTTATTCATGAGCCAGTCGCGCACAAACTCATTTTGTACACCGATATATACTGTTCCGGCATCCTGCTTTACTATTCGAGTATTCTTAAACCATGTGCTGAAATTTGCCTTTGAAACCTCGAGCTCTATATCTACCAGTGCTTTACTCCATAATTCTTTGTTCTCCATATAAAGATCCTCGTGTGTTACATCAATAACGTAAAAGTCATTATAACGAACAAGTCTGTTTGAGAGAAAAATACAGAAATGTTCATAAATTGTGTATAACCTGTGGACAAACAGTACACCACTCGTATGAGGTATTCAATGTTGCAAAATTTAAAAAAGTATTTTATACTGCTCCGCACATATGTCAGTCACATACCAACCAAAGAAGCGCAAGCGAAGTACAACACACGGATTCCTCGTGCGCTCCGCTACTGCAACCGGACGAGCAGTCCTTAAGCGTCGTCGCCAGAAGGGACGAGCAAGCCTCTCTGTCTAACGAATCGTAAAGGTTTAATATATTGTGAACATTGGGTGTTTTTGTAAAATGCACCCAATTTTTGCTTATGTTAGGCCTTATTTTATTGTTTTGAATTATCCTGGAACGTAGTAATATACCTATATGATCCCCAAGCCCCGTAAGTTAAGTAGGGCAATATTTCCTCCTTATACTGCCCCAAAGCACACTTGGAATGGTATTGTGTTGCGAATTCAGTGTTATAAAGGGAAAACACCACTATTCGCTCGTTTTGCTGTTGTTATATCAAAGCGTCTCTATAAAAATACTCCAGAGCGTAATCATTTTAAACGTGTTGTGTTGGCAGAGATCAGGGAAAAAACTCAGTATTTTAAAGGATTGTCTTTCGAATACTATATTATTCTTCCTAAAAAACCTCTTAGAGAAATAAAGCTTGAGGATATATATGCTGATATCCTTGGTTTTTATGAGGAGCAAAAAAAACGTGAAATATCTACTCATTAAGCTTATTCGCGCCTATCAAATAATATTCTCGCCGGATAAAGGATTATTGCGTTATCTCTACCCTACTGTTGGAGCGTGCAATATGTATCCTACCTGCTCTGAATATATGATTCTCTCTATTCAGAAGTATGGCGTGCTTAGGGGTATTTTTAGAGGGATACGACGCATCTTACGCTGCCATCCTTATCAAAAGAAACTTATTGATCTTCCGTAACTTCTTTCTTGAGGTGTTTTTGCAAAAATCACCGTACTTGGGTAGGATATGAGGATGATTTCATCAATTTGGCACTCAGCTATTTACCAGCCACTCTATAATATTCTCATTCTTTTGGTTGGAGTTCTTCCTGGGCATAGCGTCGGAGGAGCGATCATTGTTTTGACGTTTATTGTAAAGCTCGCAATGTATCCCCTTGCAGGCAAGGCTATCGATGCACAACATTCGATGCGTAAGCTTGAGCCAGAACTAAAGAAGATCCGTGAGACGCATAAAGACGATAAGCAAAAACAAGCGAAGCACACTCTCGAACTCTATCAAAAACACCAGATCACTCCGCTTTCTGGATGCCTCCCTCTTCTTATTCAGATTCCGGTCATTATCGGTCTCTATTGGGTATTCTTTAAAGGCCTCGCTATAACCCCTGAGTTGCTCTATGGGTTTGTTACTGCACCAGGATATTTGGATATGCAGTTCCTTATGTTCGATCTTGGACAGAAGAGTCTCTTCCTCGCTCTCCTTGCCGCAGTATCGCAATATATTCAAGTGACTATCTCTATGCCTAAAACAATAGATGATGGAAAGAAGAATGGAGAACGTACGCTTCAGGAAGATTTTGCGCGAAGTATGCAGATTCAGATGCGCTACGTACTCCCCGTCATGATCGGATTCATTGCATATCAGAGCGCGGCAGCGGTTGCACTTTATTGGGCAACCAGTAATATACTAAGTATTGTACAGGAGATTCTCATGCGTCGCCGCAGAGAAAAGAAGGATCTCGTTACTGCTTAAATCAACTACTTATCCATGAAATCACAGGAACACATTACCGAAGTATTGCGCACCATCCTTGGATTTCTCGGAGTATCTTTCACTGATATTGCGGTTGAAACTGATGAAAAAACAAAGTCATTACGTTTTGTTATTCATACTCCCGAATCCGCCATCCTTATCGGCGAACATGGTGCGCGACTTCTTGCGCTCAATCATCTCGTTAAAAGAATCGTGGAACGTGAGGGAAAAGATGAAGACACCTCATTTTTCATTGATGTGAATGATTATCAAAAGAAGCATATTGAGGATATTCGCATGAAGGCGCAAGTGCTCGCTGAGCGTGCTCGTTACTTTAAGAGCTCTGTTGAGATGGATCCAATGAGTTCATATGAGCGTATGATCATTCATTCGGAATTTGCGGAAGTTCCAGATATTAAGACCGAATCTGCGGGTGTTGGAAAAGACCGAAGAATCATCATTAAATATACTGAGGTTCAGGCGTAAATAGATGAAAAGAAGAACGGCCCCAAAATTTGGGGCCGTTCTTCTTTTTGAGATAACTAAATTGAATGTTGGCGATGCATGCGTTTCCAGGTAATGAATCCAATCACCGAGAGAAGTATGAGAAATATTCCAATAGTGAGTTGAATGATCTTATTTTTCGAATTTTCTTTGGGGGTTGTGATCGGAGCTACATCTTCTGTGTTTGTATTTGAGGGGGGCGTGGTCACTATCTCAGGAGTTTCTATCGGGGCGAGTACTTCAGGCTCTGCCCCTGTGCTTGTGGGTAATGTGTTTATTGTGGGGAGCTCTATTTTTTGTGGAGCAGGACAGTCATTACTACAGTTCAGATAATTTTCCCCAACATCCTTTTCACATTTATTATTATCGTTACAGAAAGAGGATGCCTTGAGGGATATTGTGAATAGTGGTTTTGTTCCCTTCGCTGAATAAAAACTCACATGGTCGGCATTTGCGAAGTATGGCGCACGAAGATCAATCCTGCTTTTTCCTAGGGCAGTGATGGTTGTTTGAGGAGCGTTAAACCAAAAACTTTCCAGTAACTTTCCTTTACCGCTGATGATCTCACCACGAAATTCACCTGAAGAAAGCACTGATGTGTGTTCTGTGACGGGAATAATATAGTAAGGGATCTTTGCGTCGGTACTTACTTGAGGTTTATTGTTGATGAATTCAACGTAGAATATGTAGTCGAATAATTCATCATCAGTCGGAACGTCTGCTGTTGCGAAGGAGAATGGCATGCAGAGTATGAGTGCGGCAGTAAGGGTAATGATCTTTTTAAGAGAGTACTTCATGTATAAAAGATGTAGGTAAATACTAATAACCGGGATGTGCAGTGCAGTAAAGAGCTCTGGTTACGTAATTTCTCGTCGAACTGTATCCAGTATTACATTCCGTGTGCGCGGAGTCGTCGTAGAGGCACTCCCATTTTTGGACAGTTGTTCCTGAGCAACTTGTATCTGCTGAGCAGTCAGCACTTGCTCCGCATGCCCCTATTCCCGCATTATACCCTGCAATAATATTGCGCGGATCAGACCCACAAGATGATGCCGCCACCGCCTTTAGGGCCTCTACTCCCAAGCAAACAGATTTATCCCAATTTGCTTTATTCGAAAGCCATCCACAGGTGATCGTATCCGTTACACCACACGCAGACTTATACATATTGGCGGTTGATACTTTTACTTGCATTGGTCCACAGAGCGTTCCTCCTCCTCCAGAAAGTTGGATTCCACAGCTTGATGCTTGCATGATCACTGCCTTGATCATCGCAGCGCTTACTGCACCACTCGCATATGTTGTTGCCATTGGTGCAAATTGTGCACAGTTAGAATTTGAACATTGCCGTGGTTGTTCTTCGCAGAGATTGAGTCCTGATTGTGGGCAGATGACTCCTGTTGTTGCGGGTGGCGGAGTGGATGCAGGGGGTGGTGGCGGAGGAGTTCCAGCAACGATTTCGTAACAAGCACTGAGTACTGTGTAATTCGTTGTGTCTGCTTGATATTGTGTACGAATTTTATCGCAAACAGGGCATGTACTGGAGCGGCTGAATCTTGTATTCCCCGAATTATTATCTTTGTATTTAAAATAACATCCCGGAGCGGTTGGATCA
>DAIUCR010000027.1:0-8182 GCA_036846065.1 Patescibacteria group bacterium
GACTACGTGTTTGTGCAATATATCCATGGATGTGTATTCCGGTCACGCTCTACTTCAAGTGGTAGCGAACTCCATCATGGAATGGTGCGCAATCATCTCGACCCAGTAAGAACAAAAGCCTTTATCCACCCCGAATGGACGGTTGATTCAGACGATAAAGATCCTGTGTACAATACCCACATCTCACACCCTGATGAGCGGCATTTTTTCATGCAATGGAACGATAATGAGGGGGAGTTCCCAAAGAGGCGAGGAAATCTGTATGGCAAGGCGCTGCCGCCAAAACCACGCTTGTATACGACGGATCTTCCTACTCAAGCAATGGCATCCATCTATCACGACGGTTCGATTTGGGCGATAAATGTCTCACTCGAGTTTCGGATGTGTTTGTATCGAGAAAAAGATATCCCCAAGGAGGTTGCTATCGACACGCACATCATGGCAGAGCCGCTCGCATGCTTTGATTGGCGCAGTTCTGCTGTCTACAATCATGAAATGAAGCGATTTGATACACCGACCACGATCGTTCCTCAGTGTACACAGATGGCCGCATTGCCTCGCCGTAATGCAAAAGGGGAGACGTTACCATAAAAGAAAACCCGCAACGAATTGTTGCGGGTTGTTTGTTAGGCAAAAATAGGCCGTATGATGAATGCGTTATCAAGCGTAAAAAAACGCTGTATCGCTTTTTGTGCGATCTCCTGATAAAGCTTCATGAGCTCCTTCTTTGTCTCGCCGGGAATGGTCTCCACATCTTTCTTGGTAGCAAATCGCACGATAATGATGATCTTTGCGAGGTGCTCCTCGATGTCGAGAATGTAGTATTCCGCGTGCTTGGTGACGCTTGAAGGATACACGGTTCGGAGCTCGTCGAATATTTCGTTTAGGACGCGGAGGGAATTGCCATGAAGTGCCATGTGCGTATCCGCCTGAGTTTGCTGTAGCTCACTCAATTGCCGTCGTGCGTGAACAAAATCTTGGATGAGCTTTGAAGGGGGTGTTTGGGTTAATGCAGGATTCAATTGAATCTCCTTTTTTGTGGTTGAACAGATGTCTGGTGTGGATACTAACATCGAAGTCTCCTTATGTCAATTCTTTGTGTTTCTCGCATCTTTCATAGCTGCTCTGTATAATAACGGTATATGCAATACTTTAATCGCACATTCTTCCGGTTTGCATTCGGATTTATTGGGATCATTGCCATCTCGATGCTGATCATCATTTTCGCGGGGGCGGCACAAAGCGAAGAGGAGGGCGACTGTATTTTTGATTGTACTGTTTCGGAGGTTGGGAAATAGCTTTTTCTCCATCAGCCTGTATCTCATTGACTTTTTTGCTTAAAAATCTATACTACGAACAACGCTGAAGACAGTAGGAAGTGAAATAGGCCACCAGCTTATTCCGCATAATACCTACCGAAGCCGACAATTTCATATATTGCCACAGGTAATACTGATACACGTCGACTCTTTTAGCGAAAGGTCGATTTTTCTTTTTTTAGAAAAAATAATTCATTATGGCAATTAGTAAAGCAAAGAAGGTTGAGATCATCGAAAAACTTGAGGCAGGTCTCAAGGGAGCAGAGACGGTGACATTCGTGAATTTTCACGGACTCACTGTTGGTGAGGTTACTGAGCTCCGTAAGGCGCTTCGCGCCGAGGGAGTATCGTACTATGTCGCAAAGAAAACGCTCGTAAAGCGCGCACTCGATGCACAGAAGGTAAGTGGTACACAGCCAGAGCTTCCCGGAGAGCTCGCACTTGCATGGTCAGCAGATCCGATCGCATCTGCAAAGGGTGTGTTCGAATTCGCAAAGACGCGCAAGGACAAGCTTTCACTTGTTGGTGGAGTGTATCAGGGTGTATATTTCTCGAAAGAGGAGATCATGTCACTTGCAACGATTCCTCCTCGTCAGGCAATGCTCGGTCAATTCGTCGGCATGCTCAATGCATCGATCGCGAACGTTGTCCGCGCTGTGGACGCAAAGGCAAAGAAGATGGAGACCGAAGGGACTCCTGTTGCAGCATAGTTTGATGGTTTATGGTGGCGTCCGCCACAACACACTCTTAATAATGTAAGTTAAAATAATATGGAAGAAACTAAAGTAGTTGAAGTTCCTGCAAAGTTCAAGGATATCGTTGCAGGTGTTGAGAAGTTAACATTGATCGAACTCCATGAGCTCGTGAAGCTCCTCGAGGAGAAGTGGGGTGTGTCCGCAGCCGCAGCAGTTGCTGTTGCAGGTCCTGCAGCCGCAGCAGCTGAGGAGAAGACATCGTTTGATGTCGAGCTCGGTGCAGCAGGTGCAACGCCTATCCAGGTCATCAAGATCGTGAAGGAAGTATTGGCACTTGGTCTCAAGGAGGCAAAGGATCTCGTTGACGGTGCTCCATCAATGATCAAGACAGGGATGAAGAAGGATGAGGCAGACGCACTCAAGAAGCGCATCGAAGAGGTTGGCGGTACAGTCAACTTGAAGTAATTTCCGATTCTTTTGGAATACAAAAACACCCCAGGGTTCTCTTGGGGTGTTTTTCGTGACAGAAGAGAAAAATATGGTTAGGATGAAAAAAGAAACATGTACTTGTTTTAAGGAGGAAGAAATAATGATTCCTGCAACAACATGGAATGGGCCCGATGCGATACGAAGGGGATTTGATGACCATGCGCCTCAATTGATCGATCTTGAACAGGAAATGGAGATCCTTGATGACTGGAGCGGGCATCTCGTGGGGACGCTCTACTCCTATGATCCGCTCAAGGATGAGATCGAGTTCATTATGCGCGATGATCGCGAATCCTTCTTTGTCAGTATCTCGCGTATTCAGCATGTTACTTTGCTTCCGTCACGAAAGATGACTCTGCGTCTCGCGTATTCTCAGATGGAGGAGATGCAGAAATATATCGGTAAATAACCTTGCTTTGCGCCACGCTCACCTCTCTGACCTCTCAGTGCTTTACACCTTAAGAAAGTTGCGTTGCACCACACTTCATTGTGTGGTGCTTTTGCGTCAAGGAGTAGGGCGTAGTAGAATAATCCAATGGATATATTGGCTAAACTTTTTGGTTCACCGTCGCGCGTCAAGCTCATGCGACTTTTTTTGATGAACCCCGAGGATGTATTCGATATGCCCGAAGTAAGCAAGCGTAGTAAGGTGCCGAGCGCGCAATTACGCAAGGAGATCAAACTCTTGGCTGATGTCGGACTCATCAAACAGCGCATCATTGTGAAAATGATACCAAAGCGCGGAGGGAAGGAGGGCGCGCTTGATAAAAAGAAAGTGAATGGCTACGGAATGGATCCGAGTTTCCCGTATCTTTCCGCACTTCGCTCGCTCGTAACAGAGATAGCACTCGGCAAAGAAGATGTTGCCGCCCGCTTCCGTAACTGCGGACAGATGAAACTCATTATTGTTTCCGGCATCTTCCTCGATGAATCAAATTCCCGCGTCGATATTCTTCTCGTGGGTGACAAATTGAAGCGTCCGATCATTGAAGGAGTGCTTCGTCGCCTCGAGGCAGAGCTTGGTAAGGAGCTCACGTATGGCATTTTGGAATCTGCCGAGTTTGATTACCGCTATGGCATCTATGACAAATTCATTCGTGACATACTCGATTATCCGCATTTGGTCGTATTAAATAAACTTAATCTATTTTAAACCACGCATAGTATATGCGTGCTTTTTCATATGTTACTTTTCTTCGTTGTTCTCTACTTACTCATTACCATCCCCGCATCGATCATCGCGGCAAAGCGCTCGCGTACCTCGAAAGATTATGTGCTCGCAGGAAGACATCTCCCGTTCATGGTCGTGCTCGCAACCGCCTTTGCGACATGGTTTGGTTCTGATTCATTAATGGGCGCAGGATCTGCGATGGCAGAGGGGGGATTTATGAGTGTGATGACCGATCCGTTCGGTGCAGCACTCTGCCTCATTCTTGTAGGTGTGTTCTTTGTCCCCAAACTCTATCCGCTCAATCATCTCACTATTGGAGACTATTTTGCGGAACGATATAACAAGACGATTGCGATGATGCTGTCTCTTGCGATCATTTTGACGTACTTTGGTTGGACGGCGGCCCAATTCGTCGCTATCGGTCTTGTGCTTAATATTCTTGCAGGAATCCCTGTTATCTGGGGCATGGTGATCGCTGCGGTGTTCACGGTGATCTATACATATATCGGAGGAATGTGGTCGGTGTCGCTCAATGACACGATACAAATGGGTATGATCTTGATCGGTATGATCGCGGTCACTGCTGAGCTTATTTATAAATTTGGTTTCGGAGAGATCATTGCGGCAACACCACCGGAATTCTTTCATCTGTCACCCGCGGCTTCTGATGGTGGAATGAAAGAATGGCTTGTATATCTCGCTGCATGGATCACCATCGGACTCGGCTCTATTCCACAGCAAGACGTGTATCAACGCACAATGTCCGCAAAGTCGATGAAGATATCGCAATGGGCAACGATCAGTGCGGGCTTCTTGTATCTCTTTATTGTGATGATGCCGCTTTTCTTTGGTCTTGTTGCACGCGTGCTCTACCCAGAGCTACTCCTTGAGGGAGCCGATCCACAATTACTCATTCCGACACTCGTTATCAATAACATCAGTTTCGTTACACAGGTCATCTTCCTTGGTGCGCTCATTGCTGCCGTGAAGTCGACGGCATCTGCTGCGATTCTTGCTCCCGCGTCACTTCTTGCGGAGAATGTCGTGAAGCCATTTTTTGGTGAGATGACCGACCATGTGCGCTTGCGACTTATTCGCTACAGCATTGTCGTCATGGCAGCGATCGCACTCCTCATTGCTATCAAGCAGGGGAATATCTTTGAGATCGTGGCGAGCTCGTATTCGATTACGCTCGTGGCCGCATTTGTGCCTCTTGCTGCGGGGTTGTATTGGAAGAAGGCAAATGAGTTCGGCGCTCTGCTTGCGATACTTTTTGGTGCATTTAGTTGGCAATATCTTGAGCATTTTGGAGGGGATGATCCGGTCGTTCCGTCGATCATCGTTGGCCTCATCATGAGCGCATTTGGTATGTGTCTCGGGGTCATGCTGACTCATGTGTTTCGCAAAAAGAACTCGACTCACAGCGCTCACGCATCATAGTTGAAAGTTGTTCAAGACTGCACAGGAATAGGGGTGAAGTAAAGTCTCCCAAATTTCCTCTTGCGACTCTTTTTGGCTGTGTATATGTCCATTTTCCTCAGTTTTTTGGGATGAAATTTTTGAATTATCCACAACTTGCGGAAAGCAGAAGAATTTCTCTATTCTGTGGTTAAGCCACGTTTTAACACGGGATCTGCTACACACCAGTTATACAGTATTTTTCCACTGGATATCCCCATCATTGTTTTTTCGCTCACTTTTGTTCGAGATTGTTGGTATAATGGTAAGGGAATATTAGCCAGATATTAGTTTAAACAATTAGTAAAAAATTATTTATATGCTTGAAATGTTACAAATGGAGCTCGTGCAGTCAGTCGTTGGAGTCGTAGGTGGAATCGCCGACGTTCTCCCAAAGTTGGTCGCAGCGCTCATCTTTGTTGTTCTTGGGTTTGCATTTGGTGGGGCAGTGGGTCGTGTTGTCTCTGAGCTTATCCGTTCGGCAAAAGTCGACGAGTTGCTCGGAAAGGCGGGTGTCGCAAAAGTGCTCGCTCGCGGAGGATACGAACTGAACTCCGGAGCTTTCATCGGATGGCTCGCAAAGCTCTTCTTTGTGGTCATCTTCTTGATTGCCGCACTCAACATTCTTGGTCTTACTCAGGTCAACATGTTTTTACTCCAAGTGCTCGCATACATTCCTCAGGTGGTTGTTGCAATGATGATACTCTTTGTTGCGTCATTTGCTTCTGATATCTTGAGTGGAATGGTCTCTGGTGCAACGAAGGCGGTTGGTTCGCACGTTGCGCATCTGCTTGGAAGCATTACTCGTTGGTCGATCTGGATGTTTGCGATCATCATCGCATTGTCACATCTTGGTATCGCGCCTCAGTATATGTACACACTCTTTGCGGGAATGATCGCAATGCTCGCACTTGCGGGAGGTCTCGCGTTTGGCCTTGGTGGAAAAGAAGCAGCAGCTGATCTCATCAGAAACATTCGCGATGAGGTTCGCAGTGGAAAGTAGTTTCAAGAACATACTTTTTAAAAACACGACACTTTAGTGTCGTGTTTTTTTTGCATAAAAAATGGCCAAGCAAATTTGCTTGGCCATGTGAGTGTGAAACGGATGAATGTACTATGCCGCATGTTTGTATTCCTGCGCATTTGCAGATTCTTCTTGTTTGCTTGAGTTGGCGTATTGAGACTCTAGCATCAGGAAGTATCCACCGTGTGCGATGGTCATGCGTTGATCGATCACGCTTTCAAGTACGACGCGATTGGAACCAGATCGTGTTTTCTCTGGAGCACCTTGAGTGAACTCAATGAGAAAACTTTCATCCCTTACAACAAGGAAAGGTCCTTCGCCGCAATGTTTGCGTGCGGGGTGGTCTTTGGGAACAAAGTTATCATTCCATACGACAGTCATCCCTTTCTCGAGCCAGCTTATCGGAAGTTCTTCATCGGTGACGTTGTGAAACGCAACCGCATGTTCGATGTGTTCCGGTTTGTATTCCGGCACGGCATCGGTGATGTAGTCGAGGAGTTCCCATGGAATATCTCCATGGTTTTCTTCGTGAATAACTTCTTCTTGTGCAATGACGATGTCGTCATATCGACGAAACAACGCCGCCCAGTCAAAGGAGACTGAGATATCATTTGTGTAAGCGCTATAGAGAACGCTCGGCTTCACCACGAGGGCGGGATAAGATTGTTCATGTTGAAGATATTGCGTGTGTCGCCCTCGTGTTGTAAGCACTGGGCAATATCTGTGTTCCTTGTAAGGGGGAGACACGATACTATTCGAAATGGTTTGCATCTCGAAGGGAACACAAGCAATAGCAAATTCAAACATGATGGCACTCCTTCTTTTGCTCGGGCAAAATGAGTTTCAAATCTGGTAATATTGTATCAGTTTGCCTGCTTTTGTCAAGTAATTATAGGAGTTTTATTTCGGAATACATATCCCCATGTATTCCACAGTAGTGCACATGCTTGACAGTATTGCGTCTGTGGATATACTAGGACAACACCAGTTATGAGTTACCTTACTAAACAAGATCGATAAAGCGGATGGAACGCCTTTGTTTGGCAGTCCGACCGCGTAAAGCGGTTTTTAATTTGTAAGGGAATACGGAGGAAAAACGGAGTAGCTATTTGAAATTTGAACCCTGCACCGAATGATTTGGGAGAGTATCCCAAGCAATCAACGATTCGGAGGCAGTAAAAACTTGTTCTTTCTTTGATAAGAAGAAAGGCAAGAAATGCAAAAGGTGTGATCATCGAGCAACACACAGACCCTTTACTTTCTTTTTGGAAGTCTTTTCGTCAAGCTAGGGTCTGTGAATCACACAAAATAAAACAATCACGAACGTGTTCATTCGTAAGAATGAGCGCCGTTCGAAAAACATGTTGCGGTTATATGGTTTTTTGGGTTCCCAATAGAACCCAAGTGCATACGGTGGATGCCTAGGCATTGAGAGGCGATGAAGGACGTGGCGTAGCTGCGATAAGTTTCGGGGAGGCGTGTAGCAACCTTTGATCCGAAAATTTCCGAATGAGGAAACTCACATGATTTGAATATCATGTACTCCACGCAGTGGAGAGCGAACCCGGGGAAGTGAAACATCTCAGTACCCGGAGGAAAATAGAACAATAGTTATTCCCGAAGTAGCGGCGAGCGAAAGGGGAAGAGCCCAAACCTGTACGCGCCGCACGGATCTCGTAAGAGCTTCGTGCGGCATGTATAGGGGTTGTAGGGTGGGAGTAGAGATTACTCAGAAAGTTACAAATTGTACGTATAGAAGAATCTGTTGGAAAGCAGAGCCCCAGAAGGTGATAGCCCTGTAGTCGAAATGCGTACAACTTTCCAATTCCCATTCCTGAGTACTCCAAGACATGAATAGCTTGGAGGAATCCACCAGAACTAACTGGTAAGGCTAAATACTACTCAATGACCGATAGTGAAGAGTACCGTGAGGGAAAGGTGAAAAGCAGTCCGGTGAGGACGATGAAATAGACCTGAAACCGTATGTATACAAGGAGTCAGCGAGGTTCGGCATCATGCGCGAGAA
>DAIUCR010000027.1:8282-10336 GCA_036846065.1 Patescibacteria group bacterium
CTCGTGCGTATGATGCCGGACCTCCATGGCGTGCCTATTGAAGAATGAGCCAACGAGTTAATGTATGTTGCAGGCTAAGCCCATCCGGGGCGGAGCCGTAGGGAAACCAAGTGTGAATAGCGCGAAATAAAGTATTATACATTAGACCCGAAGCCAAGTGAGCTTCCCATGAGCAGGGTGAAGTTTGTCGAAAGACAGATGGAGGCCCGAACTGGTTAGTCGTGCGACTCTATCGGATGACTTGTGGGAAGGAGTGAAAAGCTAATCGAACTTGGTAATAGCTGGTTCTCTGCGAAATATGTTTAGGCATAGCGTCTGAAGTACCCCTGGGGGGTAGAGCACTGGATGGGCTGAACAGGGAGAAATCTCGTCATTCCAATCAAACTCCGAATACCCAGGATTAACGTTTCAGGCAGTAAGACTACGGGGGCGAAGCTCCGTTGGTCAAAAGGGAAACAGCCCTTGATCTCTAGTTAAGGTCCCTAAATCCATGCTAAGTGCAATGAAGGTGGTAGGGTTTCTCTGACAGTGAGGAGGTTGGCTTAGAAGCAGCCATCCTTTAAAGAAAGCGTAACAGCTCACTCACTAAGAGACCCCGCGCCGAAGATACTCGGGGCTAAGCATGGTACCGAAGCTGAGGACTTGTCGTTTCTACGGAAACGGGGAGTGGTAGCAGAGCGTTCCAAACCGCAGTGAAGCCAAAGGCGTAAGCCATGGTGGAGCGTTTGGAAGTGAGAATGTTGGCACAAGTAACCGCAATGAAGGTGAGAACCCTTCACGCCGAAAGACTAAGGTTTCCTTTGCGATGACAATCAGCGAAGGGTTAGTCGGTCCTAAGGGGATGGCGATAGCCGAACCCGATGGATACATGGTTAATATTCCATGACTTCGCAGGTATGCGATGGGAGGACGAAGTGTAGTACCAAAGGCCAGTTATTGGATTCTGGTCGGTATCTTAAGTATGTGATCTAGGCAAATCCGGATCGCTCTCTTTAATGAGGAATGCAATTGATATCGCTATTTTAGGGTTCGCCCTAGGAGAGCTTTGAGAGCACGCTTCCGAGAAAATTCTCTAAGCATAATACCTGCGGAACCGTACCGAAAACCGACACAGGTGGTCACGTCGAGAAGACGAAGGCGAACGAGTGATTGTTTCCCAAGGAACTAGGCAAAAAAGCAGCCGTAACTTCGGGATAAGGCTTCCCTGCAGAAATGTAGGGCGCAGCGAAAGTATGTCTGGCAACTGTTTACCAAAAACACAGCTCCCTGCGAACACGTAAGTGGATGTATAGGGGGTGACACCTGACCAATGCCAGAAGGTTAAATATCGGTGGTGTAATGACTTCGGTTGTTATGCTGGCTGATATAAGCCCTGGTGAATGTCGGCCGTAACTATAACGGTCCTAAGGTAGCGAAATTCCTTGTCGGGTAAGTTCCGACGCGCACGAATGGTGTAATGACTGGACAACTGTCTCGGGAAACAGCTCGGTGAAAATACAATGGGGGTGAAGATGCCCTCTACCTGCAGCTAGACGAAAAGACCCCAGAAGCTTTACTACAACTTGATATTGCGTATATGTGTTCACTGCGTAGCATAGGTGGGAGAGGTTGAAGTCACGATCTTGGTTGTGATGGACTCGCCAGTGAAATACCACTCTTTGTTCATGTATATGCTAACCTGTCCGGCAAAAACGGATGGAAACAGTATCTGGTGGGTAGTTTAAGTGGGGCGCTTTCCTCCTAAAAAGTAACGGAGGAGTTTATTAAGGTCAGCTAGGCGCGAATGGACACCGTGCCGATAGTGCAATGGCAAAAGCTGGCTTAACTGTAAGACGTGAATGTCGCGCAGACGCGAAAGCGGAACATAGTGAACCGACAGTTCGCATTAGATGCGGCTGGAGATTATCTGATAAAAGCTACTCTGGGGATAACAGGCTAGTTCTGCCTAAGAGTCCATATCGACGGCAGAGTTCGGCACCTCGATGTCGGCTCATCTTATCCTGGGGCTGGAGAAGGTCCCAAGGGTTTGGCTGTTCGCCAATTAAAAAGATACG
>DAIUCR010000028.1:0-2348 GCA_036846065.1 Patescibacteria group bacterium
GTGCGGGTAGGGAGAATCGAACTCCCGTCTACTGCTTGGAAGGCAGTCATTCTACCACTAAACCATACCCGCAATACGTTGTATCCTAGCAAATTAGGGACAAAGAGACAAATTTTCCTTATTTGACTTTCCATAGAGAAATCACTAGTATCGGCACAGACGCATATCAGGAGAAAGACGTGAGTAAAAAGATCATAGGAACTCGACCACGATATCCACGGAAACGTTCTTCAAGAAAACTCCTCGCACCGATCGTGAGAAAAAAGATCGCAAGAAAATTAGTGAAAACATTTCATAAGTGGCGCATTAGCACAAGAGAGAAACACGCCCTGCTTGGACTTCGGCCCTTTGAATACGAAACACTAAAGTACGGAGGAATACTTCCCATAAAAAGAGAGCTGCTTCTCCGAATTTCAGAGCTATCAAGGATCAACGATGCGCTTCACTCACTACTCGGAAGAGACGCAAAAAATATTGCACATTGGCTTCATACTCCAAACAAGGGAGTGATCTTCAACGGAGAAAAGGCGGTCATCTTCATGTCGAGAAATTTAAAAAATCTCACTTCAACACGACAATACCTCGAATACTTTGCCCACGGTGGCTGGTAGGAACCCTCACAAAGGGTTCTTTCTTTTTACCCCATATTCATCGAAACAAAACGTGAGGTGCACAACTTCCCTTGCGGAAGATATTCACAGTGCTATAGTTTCCTATTCCCTAATTTTTTAATTTATGACACCTATCTTGGGCACAATGCTTTCATTCATCACACTCCTCTTTATTTCACTGGGAGCATTTTCGATATCACGAAAGACCAACCTTCCATACACCGTACTCCTTGTACTTATAGGATTACTCCTCATACCGATCGCACACACTGAAACATTTGCATTCATCAAAAGCTTTCAGCTCACCCCCGATCTACTCTTCTTCGTCTTTCTTCCAACACTGATCTTCGAATCGGCATACAATATGAACGCCCGAAAGGTCTTCGAGAACATCTGGTCGATCAGCCTCCTTTCAATTGTTAGTCTCATCATATCAACGGCTTTTATTGCGGGGGGGCTTTATTACGCTTCAAACTTTTTTGGTTTTCCACTACCGTTCATTGTGACACTTCTTTTTGGTGCACTTATCTCCGCCACAGACCCCGTTGCAGTACTCGCACTTTTCAAGGAGTATGGAGCACCAAAACGTCTTGCTCTTATCTTCGAAGGAGAAAGTCTTTTTAATGACGGAACATCACTTGCGCTTTTTCTTATCATTCTTGAAATTATCGCGGTTGGGTGGTCTGGAATATCTTCTTTTGCCGAAGGGATGTTCATGTTCACCACAATGGTCCTTGGTGGTATCGCAATGGGAGGATTCATGGGTGCACTCTTTTCGAAACTGATCGAGCGTGTTCACAACAATGAACACACCGAGATCACACTCACGATGATCGTTGCCCATTTTACGTTCATATTCTCAGAGATCGTTTCGCATTCGCTTTCTTTGTTTGGACACTCTATCCACATCTCCTCGATCATCGCTACGGTCGTTGCAGCGATGGTGGTTGGTAATTACGGGCGATACAAAATATCTCCACGAGTCGAAGAATCCATGGAGAAATTCTGGGGGTATTTTGCTTTTGTGGTGAACTCTATTGTGTTCATACTTATAGGACTTTTGTTCGAAAGTCTCTCGGTCAGTCTTGTCGCGATCGCTGTTCCCATCGTCATCGCAGTACTCATTGTCATGATCGGAAGAGCGCTTTCAATATATCCAGTCATTGGAGCACTCAATTGGATGAAAAAAGAAGACCATATACCAAGAACATGGCAACACCTTATGGCGTGGGGGTCACTAAGAGGTGCACTTGCGGTCACAATGGTGTTACTCATCCCCGACACACTAACACTCCCGAATTGGCATTATGATATATCCATAAAAGATTTTATTACCGCCCTCACGATCGGATGTATCTATTTCACTCTCTTTATTAAAGCAACAACCATCGGCCCGCTTATAAAAAAACTCAAGATCGATGCACTGACGCCTATCGAAAAAACTGAACACGAAGAAGGCAAAGCGCTTATCTACGCAAAGGTGCTTCGAGAGATCGAACGCTTTTCAAGAAAAGGATACATCTCAACAGAAACACAACGCATGCTCCAAGAGAAATATGAGACGCAATATCGCGACGCATGCACACACTGCAAGAATGCGATGGGATTAAGTCCGGGCATCCCAGAGAAGATGCTGCTTACATACGCACTTGGCGTCGCACGACATTCACTCAAAACACTTTTCTTCTACAAAGAGATCAGTGAACGTGTCTATAAAAAAATACTTCAAGAACTCGA
>DAIUCR010000028.1:2448-5858 GCA_036846065.1 Patescibacteria group bacterium
AGTCTCTATATGTACCATCGTGCACATGCGATCATTGCACAAAAAGCGATCGAGGAACTTCATGCACTCAAAGAAGGAGATGTGGAGATATTTGAAGACACGAGTGTGTTCATGAAAGTGATCGCTCGGCATGAACATATTAAAGAGCGCGCAGCAAGCAATGCCCAGAAATTACTCAAAGAACATCCTGTGCTCATAGAGCCACTTGTTGTCGATTTTGCCGAAGCAGGACTATTCAAGGCAGAAGAAAAGATCCTTCACGAATTATGTGACAAGGAGATCCTTAGTCCGAAGATTGCGATCACAATAGAGGGGGAGCTCTCCCAAACAACAAAGAATCATTCCGCATAAAAGACTTTCTCTGTGATGCGTCATATAATATTTGAATGGAAAACATTTTTAAGTCGTATGACATTCGCGGAATTTACGGAACAGAGATAGACGAAGAACTCACTTATCACATCGGTCGTGCTACCGTCGAATACCTCGGAGCAAAAATAGTTGCCGTCGGAAGAGACAATCGTGAATCATCACCATCACTCACCGAAGCACTGGAGCGTGGTATCACTGACGCGGGCGCAGATGTCATCGACCTTGGACTACTCTCCACTCCAATGCTCTACTTCGCATCAACAAATATTGAAGTTGATGCAGCAATGATGGTCACCGCATCACATAATCCAAAAGAATATAATGGAATAAAAATTTGTAAAAAAAATGCGGCGCCAGTTGGACTCACAAGTGGACTAAGTGAGATCAGAGATATTGCTCTCGCGCAAAAATATTCTTCATCAAAGAGTACTGGGGTTATCACGACGCTAGATATAAAAAATTCCTACGCGACATTTATCTCATCATTCGCAGACCTTCGGGGAGAAAAATTTTCCATAGCAACCGACACTGCGCACGCAATGGGAGTCCTTGAGCTTCCCATACTTGAGGGACTCCCTGGAGTATCGGTCGTGGCAAAATTATATGACACACTTGCAGCCCCAGGAACTTGCCCCCATGAAGCGAATCCACTTAAAACAGAAACTCTCAGTGAACTTTCAAGAGTTATCCAAACATCAGGAGCGCAAATGGGAATCGCTTTTGATGGAGATGCCGACCGCATCGGTTTTATCGATGAGCTTGGACGACCCATTCCAATGGATCTCATTACTGCACTTATTGCAAAAGCCCTGCTTCAAAGATCCCCCGGAAGTACTATTCTCTACGACCTAAGATCTTCGCGTTCCGTGAAACAAGTCATCGAAAAAAATGGTGGCGTCGCGCACGAGTGCATGGTCGGTCACGCGAATATCAAAAAACAAATGATCAACGAGGGTGCACTATTCGCAGGAGAACTTTCTGGGCACTACTACTTTTCACTTGGAGGATATATCGCAGAGAAAGGAGTTCTCCCGGCGATCCTTCTCATGAATCTCATTGCGGATACAAAGAAAAAACTCTCAGAGCTCGTCCATGAAGTTTCTCTTTATGCGCATTCAGGCGAGATGAATTTTGAAGTAGCTGATGCAAAAAAGATCCTTACTGAAGTAAAGTCTCATTATCATGACGGGGCACTTTCGGAGCTTGATGGCATCAAGATCTCCTATCCGAACTGGTGGTTCTCTCTGCGCTCTTCAAACACCGAACCACTCTTACGTCTCAACCTCGAAGCTGATACACCCAAGCTCATGGAGGAGAAGAAAGCCGAAATAGTATCCTTGTTTCACAGCACATAAATAGCGTGAAACAACATCGTGAAACACACATCAGGAGATCTCCCTATGTGTGTTTTTCTTTATATGCTCCAAGTGGACACTCTGAATGATCATGTTTTCGTGCAGTACAGTATTTCCGCCCATATTCAATAAGAAGGTATGTTACATGAAACCATTCCTTCTTTGGAAAGATATCCATAAGATCTTTCTCGATGTTATTCGGTCTATCTTCATCTGAAAGACCAAGTACATGTGACAAACGTTTCACGTGTGTATCAACAGCAATGCCTTCGACAACACCGTAGGCGTTTCCCAAAACAACATTCGCTGTCTTGCGCGCAACTCCTGGAATAGTGAGCATCTCTTGCATCGTGCGAGGGAGTTCCCCGTGAAACGTTTCCTGCACCATCTTCGCTGCAGCAAGAATATTTTTTGTTTTATTACGATAAAAACCAGACTGAAATATCATCTGTTCAAACTCACGAGGTGATGCGTTTACATAATCAAGAAGAGTAGGATATTTTTTAAAGAGCAGAGGAGTGATCTCATTTACTTTCTTATCGGTGCACTGCGCAGAGAGTTCAACTGCAACAAGCAACTCCCAGTTATTCGTGAAACGTAACATCATCCCCGCTTCAGGAAAAAGTTTTTTTAACTCACGAAGCAGCGTACGAGCGCGCACGACGCGTTCATCTTTTTGTTTTTGCGTTTCTCTTTTTTTCATAGATAAGCTGTTCCACGTGAAACATTTTTCACAAAGGAGTATCACTTAACTCTTTCGTTCTATCAGAGCATCAAGAATACCGCAACGATGAGCACGGAAAGAACTATAAATTTTCTTCTTACACCATCCTCGTGAAAATATAATGCGCCGGAAAAGAACGACCAAAAGAGTGCGCCCGCACGTACCATCGCAAGAATAAGTGACGCTGGTCCATATTGATACGCAAAAGATACAAGGACGGAAGCAACTCCATTTCCAAGCGAGGAGAGCAAAACGGAGCGACGCAGAAGCAAGGGAAATGAGCGAGATCCATGAAGCAAAGCGGATCGAAATATGAAGTACGAAGCGAGGAGTAAGGTGATATAAAAACCCTCCACTGCGACAGAGCGAAAATGAGTGATGTTGTATTTATAGAGTGAGATCGTAATGACCGCGTTTAGGGCAGAAAAAAGAGAAAGATAAAAACCATTTCGTTTCATGTGCTTACCTGAGAACATAAACACAAGTGAAAGTGTGACAAGCAATACTCCGACGAATTGCGTCATCGTGAGTACATACCCGAGAACGAGGTCGACAACAAGAAGTACCGGAATGGTAATGGTACGTAAAAATCCAAACGTTGTGCGATCGGCAAACTGAAGTGCGCGCAATTGTAATTCTGATTGTACGATCTCAAAAAAAGATCTTACAAAAAAGAGTAATACACCTCCTCCCAAGGCAAGTGACTCCCCTCCCATAAATACGATAACAAGAAAAAGAAGTGTGAGTAAAAAATAATTTACCGCACCATAGAGGTAGATAGAAAGTTCTTTCTTCTCAAGTAATTGTTTCCCAAACGAGGACGCGAATTCACCAAAGAAATTTCCAGAAAATGCGAGCAATATTCCCAGCATGATATATACATCCTACACGCAAAAAATCCATATCAAAACCTTTTTGTTTGATACAAAAATAGTAAATCTATTTTTCATTCTCAATCT
>DAIUCR010000028.1:5958-7796 GCA_036846065.1 Patescibacteria group bacterium
TTGCTTCCTCATCCCGAGAACGTAAAAAGCTCCACACTGAAGTAGAGCTTTTTATCTAGTCGGGATGCCGGGAATCGAACCCGGGTCGCATGTTCCCAAAACATGAATACTACCGCTGTACGACATCCCGTACGGAAACAATACAGCGCCCTTATGAGCGCTGTATGAGTATAGCAGATTTTCAGAGAGACACAATCTCCCCTTCTTATCGACTGATATCCCGAGTTGTTTCCCAGGCACGCTGAGTTTTTTGGACATTTAGCTGCTTGATCTCTAGGCGTAAACGCTCCTGTTCCATTTCGATCTGCGAGATACGATCACTTAAATTATTTCCTTCACGATCGATACGTGAACCAGCATCATTAACTCGAACACTTTCACGAGCGCGATTTGTTTCATACTGCGCATCAATGCGGGCAGCTTGTGCGTCAATACGAGCGAGAGCAGCTTCGTAGCGCGCCTCCTCTACTTCGCCACGATTCTCATTACGCAAGTAATCAGCTTTTGCTTGCGCGCGCTGTGCTTTCAATTCAGCTTTCTGAGCTTTGTAGTCTGCTTCGATCTCGATATTGCGAGCTTTATTTTCTCCCGTGTTTTGAATTTGATCGACACGCGTATTGCCTGAAGTGCGGCGAACAAGGTCAGCCTTTTCTTGTTCAAGTTGGTCAATGCGCATCTGCTTGTACTCTTGCTGCTGTTTTATATTCTGAAGCTCTTGATTTCCTCGCATTACACGATCAACTTTTCTTATCGTCTGTTCAACATTAGATCCAGCGAGCTGGTCAAAGAAACCTGCCTGCGCACTTTTCATTGGCGCAATCGTAGCAACGCCGAGGGTCGCAGCAATAGCAGCGACTCGAGCTCCCTTCCCCGCTGTCTCATACACGGTATTAATAGTACGCTTCCAAAATGATGGTTTGTCTGCCTCTGCTTCAAATGAGACCTCCCCCACGTTATCCTCCAGTGATGGAACTTCAGCGAGCGCGAATGCCGTACCGAGGCTACTTATCTTTGCCGCCTTCTCAGCTGCCTCATTTCCTGTCTCAGAAACATTCGCAAGAAGAACCGCTTCTTGAACTAATTCGATTGAATCTATTTTTTCTTCTGGACTAAGCAATTCCCACTCAGTGGCCATCTCGGGTGAAAACTCAAAAGCTTCATCGGGAGCAACCTCACCATTTATTGTAATACGTTGCTCAGCTGCGTAATCTGAAGGTCCTGAAAACTCTTCTCCATTTTCAGCTGAAAAAGTAACGGGGGTCAGCTCGGGCACCGAAAGAGAAGAGTCTTCTTCGTTTTGCAAATATTGTTTTTCTTCGTTCATATTTATAGTAAGCAATTACCCGACGGCTAACATATCCTCGATCTCACGACGTTCCTGCTTAACAACTTCATGGATCTTTTTTAAATTACCCTGTGCATCAAGCTTCTTTTTTAGACTCTCCACAACAGCGTCAACACCAAAAGGATCTTCTTCGCAAACCTCTACAAACATTTGCAACATTGATTCTGCAACAAAAGGGACTCTCCCTTCGAGGAGTTTTTTGTCTGCAGGAGAAAGGCGTGATTGTTCAACGATCGACACGGCTTTATTCACCAATACGGAATGTGATGAATCAGTCATAAAAAAATTATAGCATAAAATTAAAATATTGCAAGTATCTTGTCTTTTAGATCAAGTATTCTCTTGTGCTCTATTATACAACACAAATATTCTGAAGACACTGTCCTATACACAAAGAACTTGCACATCTGAAGCAAGAAATATCACGCAAGGTATCCGGAAAGAGCAACCTATTATTAATGTGTTCCACGTGAAACGTTTTTCTAAGATCATA
>DAIUCR010000028.1:7896-9121 GCA_036846065.1 Patescibacteria group bacterium
CGTGAAACATCATTCTCATAAATTAACAGAACATAGTTGTTTCACATGAAACATAATGATATGAAGTCATTAAAAACAAGCCTCAAAAAATGATGAGTAGATACTCTCGCGTTTCTCGTGAAACGTCTCAATTTTAAGTACGTCCCACTCAGGTACGTTAAATGATCAGATCTTTAAGAAATCTCACCTTTGCAACTTTTGCCTTCTTATCCAGCAAAACAATAACGGCGTGAAACATCCACTCCTCTTCCCTGTCAAACTCAAGCAGGTAAGCCTCGATCGTCCGCCCAAGTCTTTTTAATTTAGCCTCATGGATGTTCTCCTCAGCCTGATAAGAATCGGACGTTTCACGAGAAACGTTTTCACGTGAAACAGTTTTAACTTCCACAAAATGTAACATTCCGTCTTTTTCACAGATAATATCGATCTCCCCATATTTTTTACGATAATTTCTGGAAATCACTGAAAAACCATGTTTCACGAGAAACGTCGCAGCAATATCTTCACCGATAGCACCTATTCTTTGTTTTTCTGTCGGAGTACCCATGTATGAAACAAGTATAACACCGAGCAACTGTTTCTTGTGAAACGTTTCTGACCTCAAGGGCATGGTAAAACATACCCACCAGATGAAGCACGTGTTTCACATGAAACATTAATGCCACAAAAATCACATCAAAAACCCGATACTCAAGTGTTTCACGTGAAATAGTTATTTATGATTCAAGGAAGCAAAACAAAGAGATGCTCAAAGATCACGATCAAACACGATGGGTTTTTGAGCCATCAAGCGTTTCACATGAAACGTTTATACAACAAGAAGCACCATGGAAAGAAAAAAGTGGCGAAGAGATATTTGTTTCACATGAAACCCTTATTACCAGCTGGATAAAACCCTCAAATAACGCAATTATTTCGCGTGTAACAATAAGTCACATATCTTTCCACAAATTAAGCTTTTATAGAGAATTTATGTTTCCCGTGAAACGTTTCAAACAAAGCAAGTAAGAATAGGTAGAGTTTAGATAAAAACGTTACGTTGTAACCTTTTTTCTGAAAAAGTGTTACGTAGTAACGTTTTGTAATTTAGAATAAGGACAAAAAGACATTTATGTGTCCTAAGAGACATGAAGCTAAATGTCCTTTATAAACACAATTCACAGAGTTATCCACAGTTATGCACATATTTGGGCATAACTGTGGATATTCAGAAATTGCTTACTCA
>DAIUCR010000029.1:0-9083 GCA_036846065.1 Patescibacteria group bacterium
TCGCGGCCCCTCTGCGCTTCCCCACCAGTTATGTGTTGCATCAATCGTGTTCGTGTTGCCGTTATACACTCCGTACAGTGTATTGTCGTGGATACTTGAATTATTGATCGTTGTCGTTCCTCCTGTTGCGAAGATACCGTACTGCGTATCAGTGATTTTGGAATAGGTAACCGCTGTTGTTCCGCTCACAGACTCAATACCGAAGATTGCGGCATCTGAGAGTGCGACATCACGAAGCGCGAGTGTGCCGCCCTCATTCTTTATCATCCCCGCATTAAGCCACCTGCCCAAAGCCATATTGTACTCATTGCGACCACCATAGCGGATGACCGTATTTTGTATTGTCGCATGCGACCCAACGTTAAACAGCACGCTCCACCAGTTGCCCGAGGTGGGTGATGTCGCACTGCCGTCACCATTCGTGTCACCGCCGATAGTATCATCATTGATCGAAGTGATGTATGTTCGCTCGCTTCCCGCTTCTCCACCAATATGCAGTGTGCCACTCACCGTGAGTGGATTGAATGTTGTCGCCATCTTTGCAATCACACCCGAAGAAAGAGTGAGTGTGGAGTTCAAGGGAATCTGGATACCATTTATCACGTAAGTAAGTCCGTCTTTGGGGAGTATCTGTGCTCCATATAATGTTCCCCCAATAAGGAATCCCGTTGTGCCAACATTGCCGGAATGGTTCTTGATCGCGATCACTTCACCTTCAGCAGCAACCGCATAGGAAGAAATATTAGTGAAGGTATTACCTCCGAACTCAAGGGAACTCGAGTACACTGCGATACCACGCTCCATCACTTCGAAGGTCGAATCAGCGACATATACATATCCGCTCATTGAAACAACTCCATGATGGGCAATATCTGCAAATGCAGAATGTGCGATCGTCGTCGTGCCAGAATTCTGCACCACTCCCATATATTTACTCAAAGAGATCTCTGATCGATCCACTGAAAGCACTCCGCCATTATTGATGATCATGGGTGAGGTGAACGTTGTGGCCCAGTATGAAGAATAGAAAAGATAACCACCATACTTTATGGAGGTATTTGCGATGGTCACGACCGCACCCTGATTGAAGGTCATACTGCGCCAATCCCCCGGAGTGGGAGTGGTCGCCGCGCCATCTCCGTTTGTATCACCACCCGCCGTGTCATCTTTGAATGAAGTGATGATCACTTGTTCTGCGGAAGCGGCACCGATGGTGAGTGTGCCATTTACGAGAAATGCATGGCTGTCATCCATAACTTTGACGATCGTACCAGGGGAAATGGTGAGGGAGGAGCCTGAGGGAATGTTCACATAATTGACGATGTATGGGCCATCTTCTTTTGCCCACGTAACGTCGCCCGAGATGGTACCAGAGAAAGATGTCTGCGCGGAAGCGATATGAAAAGAGAAAAGTAGGGAGAACAAGAAGACGACCTTAAGGATTTTATGCATGCGGGAATATCGACAAATAAAGAGGAGTAATGTTTTCAAGCTAACAAAAAACCCGCAGATTGTACAATGAAGTATAGTCTGCGAGTTTTTTGTTATTGAGTGTTATTGCACTGATTATTCCGACGAATGAGGAGCGCATAAGTGAGCACCCTCACTTACAATGTCCGAACGACCAATTTTTCTTAAATGTAATCCTTTTAGAAATAATGGAAGTACTCCTGTGGTGTGATGTCGGAACAAGGGGTTCCTACCCCTTACTTCCCCGCTTTGATCTGTTCAATGAATGCGGTCCCCTGATCTTTAAGTGACGGATCGAGATTCATCACCTTCTCTATCGCAGCGATCGCGTATTGCTTTTGCCCAAGTTCTGCGTATGCGGTCGCAAGCACGAAGTAATCACGACTCGACGCAAATCCGCGTGCGATCTTTTCATTCACAAGCTCTATGACCTTGTGATGATCCCCTATCGCACCATACGCGCCCAAAATACGATCGTCATAAGCAATAGTGCTCTCCTTGAAATCTGCGAAAAGCGCTTCCGCCGCCTCCATCTTCTTTCCATAAATAAGTGCCGTTGCATACGCAAGACGTGCATCATTGTTTGCTGGCTCAAGTTCGTAACCTTTCTTCGTCACCTCTTCCGCCTGTGCATAATCCCCCTTCTGAATGAACATCATTCCAAGGTCGAGATATATTGCTTGGCGTTTTGGAGAAAGCTCAAGTGCCACCTTGAAATGTTCGAGTGCACGCTCATACTGACCGAAGCGCGAATAGAACGTTGCGGCGAATGAATGCATCCGCAGGCTCGTCGGATCTTTTGCAATCTGTTTCTCGAACTCACTTGCGGTGAGCTCATAAAAATCCTGTCGTATAGACTCGGGGACGCGAGGATCCATCGTCTGAACAGCGATCTGCACGAGCTGCTCAAGCGCTTCACCTGAACCAAACAATTCCTGATCAAGCACATCACGGAGTGCGATCTTCTCCTTATTCTTCCCATCAGGAACCATGATCCCCTCTGGGCGAATACTCTCAATGAGTGCAATGTTCGCGCTGATGTTACGAATATTCACCATATAGATCAGTCCTGCGGTAAGCACCAGCATAACAAGACCCATGATGGCCAAGTCGCCTGACTCGATTTTTTCAACTGGTTTCTCTTTCTTTGACTCCGCGCTCTCTTCCGCGTGAAGCGTGTGAATGTACGCAAGGAATGCGAAGAAGAAAATATAACTCGTGAGATTGTCGAAGACAAAGATGTTGTGAATGAAATACCCCGCGAGCATACCCGTTAAGATGCTCCGCTCGAGCACGCTCAAGTGTTTCTTTTTTGCGAACCAGAGATAATAGAGTACCGCACCAAAAAGTGAGAGATATGAGAGTAATCCGAGGATGCCACCTGCGATCAGCCAGTCAAAGAACACATCATGCGAACGATCGAACCATGGCTCCTGATTCCACATCTTTGGGTTGTAGTATTTCGAGAATACGTAGAGGAAGTTATCCTGGCCCCATCCCAATATCGGACGTTCTTTGAATCCCTCAAGCGACATCTCCCATATCATGAAACGCGATTGTGTCGTCGAGTCAGTAAGTGAAATAGATGCGATGCGCTGCAATGTTGGGCTTGCCTGTATCCATGCGGCATCCTTGAACTGAATGAACAATCCAATAAGTGCGACAACACCGACAACACCGACAATAGCGTAGCGCTTCCACTGTGGGTGCTCTTTATCGAAGAACGACACAAGAAGCAGTGCGAGGAATGTGCCACCGACCAAACCAAGGAATGAACCACGTGTCTGAGTGTAATAAAGAACGGCAATATTTATGATCGCCATGACCGGGTATACATAGCGCCATGGATTCGTGCTGCGCTCGCGCACAAAAAGGAACATTGCGAGGAATGTGTGAAAGAGTGCGTACACCGCAAGATATGCAGAGTTTCCAAATGTCGCATCAAGGCGTGTTGCGCTCTGGTGAATATCTGCCTTTCCCGCGAGTTGCAAAAATGCATTTGTTGCGACAATCATGGATGCGCCAAGCGAGGTACGCCAAAACCAATTCCATGTACGTTCCACACTCATCACCGAGCCCGCGATAATGAAGTAGAGGAAGAGATGCGCGATCGTCACGAGGCCTTCCATGCGCTCGTAGTTGGACCAGAAGCTGCGTGCGGGATTCTCACCCATAAAGTCCGCGACGGTCATCACCGCAAGGAATGACCCCGCAGCCGCAAGAACCCATGAGAACTTTGGACGATAAGTGGCGTCGATGAACATGAGGAGTACCCATGCACCGAGGATTGCCTCAACAATGATGCGAAAAGCGAAATTCTTCCCAGTAATGAATGGGAAGAACATGCTTCCCGCAACGTATAAACCAATAAAAGGGGTGGCAAAAATGCCTGTCAGCACAAAAAGGCGCAAGAAATCACGAAGTGTCATGCCGTTTACTATACACGCCGCAAATGGAGCATGCAACACGACAAAAATATATTATTTTTAATCTAAGAATTTGAAAGAGTGTCCTCCTTGAGTGATTTGAGGTACCCAGAATTCCGTAGAATACCCTGATTGATTGCCACAATTTCAGGATGTTCATCCAGAAGATCGAGAATATCCCGAAGAAGGAAATGGTCATTGCTATGAAATGCCGCATACACTGCGCGGACAAATTCAAGATCACGAGGCTCATCAACTGTAAGACGAAGCTCTGAGAGATCACGCTCAAATTCCACCGTCCCCACATTAAACAGCTCGGGATGTTTCCAGATGTATGGCGTCACATGTTCCCGCTCTGATGGTTGAGTGGCATCAGTCCATGCACGCTTTAAAGCTTCAAAAGAAAATATCTCCACATCGAGACCGTCGGGATACGTTGTCTCCATTCTTCCTGTTGAAAGGTAATCATATTCCCCCACTTGGTATTCTGCCGCAACGCGATCGATCACCTCAGGATCAATAAGTGGGCAATCCGAAGTGATGCGCGCGATATGCGTAACACCAAGCTCTTGTGCGGCCTGAACATATCGATCGAGCACATCTGTTTCATTTCCGCGAAAATAGGAAATATTCTTTGTCGCACAGTACTCTGCGAGCACATCATCAGTTGATGTGTCGGGAATTGCAACAACGACACGCTCGATATTTTGTGCGCGCTTCGTGCGCTCGATCACATGTTCGAGAACGGTCTTCCCTTCAACGTCAAACAACACTTTCCCGGGAAGTCGAGACGAGCCCATTCGTGCTTGAATGATTGCAGTGATCGATCTCATGTCTTAAGTAAGACGGGCAAAACCCGCGTGTGCGACTGGCCCTTCGAGCATGTCATTTATCGTCCCAGCATCAAGACCTGCCTTGATAAGCGCAAAGACCTCATCAACTTGGGTGAGATACTTTTTTACATGTCGATCAGTATGCGCATAGCTCACATACACAGAAAGACCCGCAAGAAATCCGCGCTTCAACATCTCTTGAGTGAACAATGTCTTCAATTCTTGTTTGTTTTCGTAATTGAACGAAAAAGTCACAAGCGCCATGGGCCCCACGGTCGTGATATCAAGTCCATACTTCTTCGCGAGTGTATTCCAGCCCATTTCGATCTGTCGCCCGATACGCTCAAGGTGTGCGGGAACCTTTTTTTCTTTCATCTTTTTGATTGTCGCAAGCGCAGCAACAAGACCCACGCGTTCAGTCCAGTAGGTACTACTCATGAATGTCTCCTCTGCAACATCCATAATAGCCTTACGACCAATGACCGCAGTCATCGGATAGCCGTTGCTCATCGCCTTTCCAAACACCGCAATATCAGGCAGCACGCCAAACTTCATATGCACACCGCCGAGGTGCATGCGGAACCCCGAAGATATCTCATCAAAAACAAGGACGGCGTCATACTTTGTCGCGAGCACACGAACTTTTTCCAAGAAACCATCTCTGGGCTCCTGATGACGCATCGGCTCCATGACGATGACTCCAATGTCGCCCTTCTTGAGTATCACCTCGAGCGCAGCAACATCATTGTAGTGAAAAGGAATTGCCGTACCCGCAAGACTGCCTGGCACACCGACAGGAGAAAGTCCCGAAAGATGTTGACCGTTTAAATTTTCTGTAGAGAGCAAGTTTGTTGAAAGATACCAATCATGCCAACCGTGGTACCCGCAGAACGCGATCTTGTCTTTCTTGGAATGTGCGCGAGCAATGCGTACCGCAATAGCCATTGCCTCACCACCCGTACGCGCATAACGCACCATCTGCGCCCATGGGTGCATCTTAAGGAGCACCTTTGCCAACTCGATTTCCTCGGGCGCATTCAAGCTCGACATCACTCCACTGTCGACAGCCTGCTTCACCGCTTTATTCACATCCGCATCGGTATACCCAAGGGTGCACGTCCCAACGGACATGTGTGTCATGTCGATAAATTTGTTCCCATCAAGATCAGTGACCTCGACCCCCTTCGAACAAGTAAAGTATGCGGGCCACTGTCCAGGGAGTGCCATCTCGGCACGTTTGCTTAGAAGCTGCGAGCCACCGGGGATAAGCAGTTTCGCTTCACTCCAAAGCTTTTGTGATCTTTTTACCGAAACCTTTTTTATCTTTTTCATATTAATGAAACTTCTTAGATTAATTGGACTGCGACTCCGTAGCATGGGCGGATCGAAAGATGGCGATGCACGTTGAACCCATTCTTATTCACCCCCTTCGGATCAATATATCTTCCCGTATAAATACGGTCACCATTCTTATCCTTGTCACTACACCAGATAAAATCATTCTTCCAAAGCATTGCGCCATCATGAGTGTAATAATAAGCGAAGAAAGTATATGCAGTGAGAATTGCCGATGGAAACTGTTCATTCTTTTTTAGTTTCGCCTCCAAAGTATCAGGACGCAGACCTCGAGTCTCACGCGCGACACTTTTTCGTATCACATACCATTTATTTTTTAATGTTGTTTTATCGGCGAATTTTTCCTTTACATACCAATCTTGGTTATAAAAACACGGCTCTTTCTTTGCTGGGTCTACGCCAAAAAGGTCACGCAGAGAATTCAGCGTGAGTGGGGTCCCGTCCGCCATTCGTGCGACGCCGAGAATGAGGACATGGTCTTTCGCGAGCGCTTGCAGTGTTTTTTCATCATAAGGTATTGCCGGCACACTTTTCGGCAGCACAATATTCAAACGTGAAGAGACGAGACCCAACTCCTCGGGCCCGACAAAATTCCCCCTCATGATGCGTTTTGCGTCAGCAATATTCATGCAATGACTATAACAGTCCATGGGTGGTGGAGCAACACGGAAGTAAAGAAAAGAAAAAGACCCCACCAAGGTGGGGTCTACATATCGAGGAAAGCTTACGAAACAGCGATCAATCGCTGAATTCGCTCGAAGGCAAACTTGTCACGAGTTTTAAAAACTTTCTCGGGATTCAAGGGTGCCGAAACAAAACCTTTTTTGAAATCAAAGATCTCACCAGCGGGTGTATCAACCCATCCATAGAGTACACGGGATGTAAGCTGCAACCCGGAATCAGCAGAGAGGAAGAGTCGAAATCTTCGCACCTCTTTCCGAGTCATGATTTCATGAAATGAAAGTGCAAAAACGACCCACGTGAGTATGCCTGCAACAAGAGTCTTACCTAGATGCTCGGCGCCGAAGATGTTTTGCCAGAATAAAACAATTATGGCCATCAGGGCGACAACAGACGTTATTGCCATCGCAACGGCAACAATAGCAAAACGCGGGCTACGCATATTCCTCATGATGATCTCCTTAAGTAAATGATATATAACTCCAACTGGAATTATACCATTTTTATTAAAAATAGTCAATGCAAGCAATCACCTGTTTCGCAGAAGGTATTCGATACCCTCTTCATATGTTGCAACATGTCCTTTTTCACCATACAACTTTATCTTCTCGAACTCCCTCGCCATTGCATCATCTTCGGTATCATCGTAAAAATCGGGAAACTCTAGAACGGACACCATGACCAACTCGATATCCATACCTTCATCATACATCGCACGAACCCAGGTAAGAAATGCTCTATATTGATGATACTTCGTCGTCACAATAAGTAACTTTTTCCACCCATACTCTCTTGCGAGTCGGAGCGTTGAATCTGCTTCCGCGCGCGTGTGTGGTGCCGTCTCCTCCCACATCACATGCTCACTGGGAACATCGAGTGCACGAAGGCTCTCCGCAAGAGTGCTCGCAGGTAAACTTCCATACGCATGATCATTTGCATTGCTCGTAATGACGATGCGCGGCGCATAATGAGCATGAAAAAGTTCAGCAGCGCGAGGTACGCGATGAAAACGATCGCCCGCAAGAAGCACGATTGCATCTGCAGCTTTTGGCTTATGCTCTTCGAGTAATTCAATGAGTTGTTTCTGTGTGTCCATGGTGTGTCTTTCAAAAAATAAGGCAGCATCGAAGATGCTGCCTTTCTACTACCTCCTATTCAAGCGAATCCCAAAATATCGCCTCACCTTCCGCAATATCAGCCTTCGCGCGCAAACCCGCAACTTGTTTCTTGTACTTCGGATATACCCCAAGCGCTGGACGCAGTTCAACGATGCGTTCGCCGATCACTTCACCTGCCTTAATGGCGGCAGAAGCATAAAGGCCGCGACGTTGCACAATGACGGTTTCCGATTCTTCGGCAACAACTTCTTTGCGTGCAGTACCGAGCGCCTTCTCCATATCACGAATGCGTTCAACCATTTTCGCAAACTCATCCGGCTCCATGGAATGAGGATGATCGGGGCCTGCATTCTTCTTGCTGTCCGTGAAATGTTTCTCGATGACCTTTGCACCTCGCGCAACCGCACCCAAAACAACCGTGTCCGTTGGTGTATGGTCGGAATATCCCGTGATCACATCGAACGCAGTTTGATATGTATCGAGGACGCGCAGATTCGCACTCTCTATCTTTGAAGGATAGTTGGTGATGCACTGCAAGAGTGCAAGATCTTTATTTCCCGTTGCCTCGATCACGCGGACCGCCTCGTCAACCTCAGCAAGCGTTGATGCGCCCGTCGCAAGGATGACCGGCTTCCCTTTCTTTGCGATGTATTCGAGCATCTCAAGCCAGGTGATGTCTCCTGAGCCGATCTTATAGAACGGAACATTCGCCTCTTCCATGATATCGACCGCTTCGTAATCCCAAGGTGAAGACGATACGAGGATACCGATCTCGTTGCAATAATCAAAGAATTCCTTGTGCCATTCACGAGGAAACTCTGCCGCCCGAAAAACTTCATCAACGGGCTTACCCCAGCTTCCATGCACACCTTTCAATTGCATCGAAGCAAACCCTTTGCCTGACACGATCTTCTTTGCGAGGAAACTCTGGATCTTTACAACATCCGCACCCGTATCTTTGACGAGCTTTGCGAGCATCTTTGCTTTCTTGATGTCGCCATCAAAATTTCCGCCCAGGTCGGCCATAATAAGCGCGGGTTGCCCCTCGCCCACCAATCGACCGCCCATGTTAAATGTTTTTGAGAATCGGTTCATGAGTGATATTTCCTTTCCAATTGATTGCACATCTGAAAGACATTCTACATACAATATAAACATTCGCAAATGTCAAAAGGGTGCAAAAAACAAAAAGACCGCAT
>DAIUCR010000030.1:0-8821 GCA_036846065.1 Patescibacteria group bacterium
GCACATCCAGCAATTATTATTGCGTGCTTCACATACTAGCAAAATTTCCTAGAGTTGCAATTGTTCCTCTGGTTTTTAACTGATAGACTCAAATGGATGAAATATCTTGGTGTTGATTATGGTTCGAAACGTGTTGGTATTGCAGTTTCCGATGAAAATGGTCGTTTGGCCTTTCCGCGCATGGTTATGGCGAATACAAAGACGTTCGTTGATGAAATCGTTGCATTTGTTGAAAAGGAGGGCATCGAGGGAATTGTACTTGGTGAGTCTCATGATCGAAATAATATCCCCAATCCGATCATGAAGAAGATACACGCATTTGCGGATGAATTGCGCGCACGCACTATCCTTCCAGTATTCTTTGTTTCTGAAGCGTATACTTCTCAAGAGGCAAAACACATTCAAGGAGAGAATGCGATGCACGATGCGTCTGCTGCGGCGATCATTCTGCAAAGTTTTCTTGATCGAGAAAATGATCACGCATCATGATATACTAGGATCTACTATGGCAACCATTGATGATTTTCACGTTATTGAGATGAAGGTGGGGAAGATCCTTTCTGCGGAGAGGATACCTGACGCCGATAAATTATTAAAACTCAGTGTAGATTTTGGGGAGGAATCTCCACGACAGATACTTTCAGGTATCGCAGAATATTATGAACCCGAAACTCTTGTGGGAAGAAAGTGTCCATTCGTGACAAATCTTGAGCCACGTACGATCAGAGGTTATGTGAGTAACGGAATGATCCTTGCCGTCTCACTTGGTGATGAAGGGATCGCGTTACTAGAGCCGGACAAGGACGCTCCGCCAGGGAGTTCTTTGCGGTAGTATTCACATTATTACTCAAATATCTTTGGCACACACGCATTCATTGCGTATAATTAATGAGTAATGTCTTTTTTTATTGCACCTAAATTTCTCTCAATGCCTGCTGTTGGTCTCGATATCTCGGCTGACGCAGCACGCTTCATTGAACTTGAGCCCTCAGGAAAGGGGTTGCGTGTTTCAAGATACGCCACAAAAAAGTTTCCCGAGATGTTCATTGAAAAAGGAAAGGTTCATGAAAACAAGAAACTCAAAGATGCGATCACTGAACTCGCGAGCGAACACAAGTTATCTTTTGCGAACGTCTCACTGCCTGAAGAACAGGCGTATTTGGTGAACATCCAAATTCCGCGCATGGAGCTTTCGGGGGTCCGAGACGCGATTGAATTTCGACTCGAGGAATATATTCCGATCTCTGGCGCTGATGCGGTGTTTGATTACGTCGTCGCAGATGCTGGATCTCGCCATAAAGACACGATGGATATCGTGGTCTCCGCACTCCCTCGCGTTATTGTTGAGGAGTATTTTGAACTCTTTCGAGACACAGGTATCACTCCAAAATCATTTGAATTTGAGTCTCAGGCAATGGCAAGAGCGATCATACCAAAGGGAGATAATGGAACATTCCTTGTGGTTGATATGGGAAAGATCGTCACCGATGTCTTTGTGTGTGTGAATGGTATCGTGCAATTCTCGGCTTCACTTGATATTGGTGGTCATTTCTTGACTCAGGCAATCTCAAAGGCACTCGGTATTACCTATGAAGAGGCGGAGGCCCTAAAGGCGAAGCATGGACTGATAAGTGGCACAAAGGTTGATGGGCTTTATGATGCGATGGAGTCGATCGTTGCAGACCTCCGTGCGCGTCTTATGCGCCATTATTCATACTGGCAGACCCATCACGGAGAAAAGGGCGGTGGAAATATTGAATATATATACCTGACGGGTGGTGGGGCAAACCTGAAGGGTTTAAGTGAGTATATTGCTGCAGGCATTGATGTGAAAGTTGAGGTCGCAAATCCTTGGGTGAATGTAGCAAAGTTTGAAGACTACGTTCCACCGCTTTCACAGAGCGAGTCTCATGGATATGTTACTGCAATCGGACTAGCATTACGAAATACGTCCGGAGAATAATCATATGATCAATCTTCTTCCTCAATTTGAAAAAAAGACATTGCTAAAGGTGTACCGCCTGCGTATTGGTGTGCTTATTCTTGCGGCAATACTCGTCCTTGAATTACTTGCGGTTGCACTTTTCTTTCCTTCCTTCTACGTATTAAATGGAGTAACGACAAGTCTTGCCGAGGAGCTTGAGCAGAAGAAGCACATGACTCCTGAGGGTGAGAGTTCTGCTCAACAGGAACTTGCAGTCATTAAGAAAGAAATTGCCGTGCTCAAACCAGGTACGGAGTCGATCGATGCTCCACCTTCGGTCATATTGACCGAGGTTCTCTCTGAAAAGCCCGATGGTATAAAGATCAGTACATTAAATTATGCACGAAGCGCAAAGAATGCTGCAGTGCAATTGATCGGTCATGCGCGCACGAGCGAGGACATGCTTCTTTTTCAAAAGAATTTGAAAGACAATCCACATGTTGCGAGTACTCAGTATGCAAGCAATACGTTCATTATTAAAAAGATCGATATCGATTTTGTAATGACGATCACTTTAAAGTAATAACATGAAACGTCTCATTCAATTGTCTATCATCCTTGCTGTTCTTAATATCGCTGTTGCGGCGGGTCTTTGGTATGGCTTCACTGTCATGAAAGAAAAGAAAGATCTTGAGACGAAGTTGCACGCAGATATTGCCGAGGAGCAACAAAAATGGAAAAAGCTCGCCGTGCTTCGCCGTGCGATTGTCCTTGCAGAGAAAGACCGTGACGCGTATGCAAAGTATTTCTATGACCCAAGTGAGGAAAGTCAGATAAAATTTATTACCGAGATAGAGCGACTGGGAACAACGACGGGTGCGATCGTAAAGACTGAAACGTTTGACTATGCGCGCAACGAACCACGAAGTTTTCGCGGAAGTTTCAGTCTCACTGGTTCCTGGGAGGAGCTTTATCATACGCTCCGTCTCATCGAAGAGTATCCGGGCAAAATGGTGGTCAATCGTTTTGATGCGATAGAGAACGCACCGAGTGTTGAACGTAAGTATTCGTATTGGACAGGCACATTATCCATTGAGTTGATGAGTATTAAAGCAGCTGAGTAATTATGGACAAGTTACGAAATCTTTCTTTTGTCACTCGCTTGCGTGATTTCATGCAGAACATGAAGTCCGGGGGAATGAACCCAAATCTTGCATGGCGAGTCATTATCGCTTCGAGCCTTATTACACTCGGGGTGGTCAGTACCGGAGCGTACTTCACACTCAATTGGGCACAAAGCGTTGACGAGGCTGCTGTGTCCGCGCAAAAGAATCGAGATGCTCTTTCCCCAGAGGATCTTCGTGGTGTTGTGGAGATATACACAGCGAAAGAGACTGCATACAAAGAGCTGCATCAAAGTCGCCCCGTTGCACCAAATTTAAAAATGGGCAGCAAAGTGGAGAACACGAATGTGGTCACCGAGAGTGCGACGACATCGGAGGGTATTTAAGATATACGATTGACCCATTGTGATAAGATTGATATGGTGGCCGAGGTTTTGTCATTGATGTGGGTTAGATTTGAATGGTATAATCCCTTTATGCCATACAAAAATAAAAAAGATCTATATGAAGCACAGAAAAGACATCGAATAAAGGTGCGCAGAAGTTTACTGGAGTTTTTGACTCAAAAAAAATGTATTGATTGTGGAGAGAAAGATCCGATTGTTCTTGATTTTGACCACGTAGATCCTAAGAGTAAGTTTAAATCAATTTCCCAAATGTTGTCGGGCCATTACTCTTGGGAATCTGTTTCTGTAGAAATTAAAAAGTGTGAGATTCGATGTGCGAATTGCCATAGGAGGAAGACCTATCGGCAAACGAATAGTTTCGGTAAAACATTGCCCTTGTAGTTTAATGGATAAAACGGTGGCCTTCTAAGCCGCTAATGGAGGTTCGATTCCTCCCGGGGGCACAGAATATTGTTTGTTTTTTATTTGATGATTTGCTATAGTGCGAATCATCAAGCAGGGAATAGAGCTTGATTTTTGAGTAGTTGTTTTAGTGAGGCTCAGAAAATTAACGTGCGCGCGATTAGCTCAGTTGGTAGAGCAGCGCTTTTACACAGCGAAGGTCGGGGGTTCGAATCCCTCATCGCGCACAAAATGAAAAACCCGCTTCCAGGCGGTTTTTTCTTTGCGCGAGAGTGAGTGAACTGCTTCACTCACGTGAGGGGTTCGAAGGGCGGAGCTTTGTCGCTTGCGACTGCGAGCCGGGGCCGCGAACACTTTGTCTTTTGTGTGTAACGCACGGAAAAGACTTAGTGATTTGTGGCCGAATCCCTCATCGCGCACAAAATGAAAAACCCGCTTCCAGGCGGTTTTTTCTTTGCGCGTAGAAATTTACGTTATAAAAATACACCACCTCGTAAGGTGGTGTATGTATTGAACGCGATGTGACCACTGCCCTGGGTCCGACGTTTTTAAGGCGTCTCTCTCCGTTTTGGGAGAGGCTAGAAGCTGCTGCTCCACCGCGATTTGATCGAACGAGTTTCGCATGATCAAATCGCGGCAGGGAAACGTAAGAACACTGTATCATATATTTACTACTATGTCAAATAGCTCTTTCGTTTTCTTTTCCTTAAAATACCACAGATGAATAAGCGTGTGGAGTGTGTAGTGACGGGAAGAGTGCAGATGGTGATGTATCGTGACTTCACTGCGCGTAGTGCGCGAAAATTGGGAATAGTTGGTACGGTGCGCAATTGCACTGACGGCTCTGTTTTTGTTGTCGCCGAAGGAGAAGAGTCGGCACTTTCACAATTCCTTTTGCTGCTTCGAAAAGGTTCGATGCTTGCAAGCGTGGAATGTGTGTCTGCTTCATGGAGTGATGCGACGGGGGAGTACACCTCATTCACTATCACCTATTAAACAACTTTTTGTTATTACTTGAGTTATCTTTATTATGAACACACAAATTCCCGCATCCATCGGAATCATCATGGATGGAAATCGTCGGTTTGCGAAAGCGAAAGGACTCCCAACACTCGAGGGGCATCGTGCTGGTTATGAGAAGATGCGTGAAGTCATTGGCTGGTGCAAAGACAGTGGCGTACGAAATCTTATTGTGTACGCATTCTCCACAGAAAATTGGAACCGCGCAGAAGAAGAAGTCTCGTATCTTATGGATCTGTTTCGCATGGTTATCGAAACGATCGTTGAGGAAGCAAAGAAGGATGATACGCGAGTGATATTCCTTGGTGAGCGCACGCGATTACCTCAGGATATTCTCAAGCGAATGAAATGGGCCGAAGAAGAGACGGCTTCTTTCACGACATTTACCCTGGGTATTGCTTTGTCGTATGGAGGGCGTGCGGAGATCGTCGATGCGATCCGTCGTATTCCAAAGGAATCTCTTGAAACAATTTCCGAAGAGGAGTTTTCCGACCTCTTGTGGACGAAAGATATTCCTGATCCCGACCTGATAATCCGTACGAGCGGTGAGCGACGCCTCTCTAATTTTCTTCCGTGGCAGAGTGTGTACAGTGAACTTTTCTTTATTGATTCAATGTGGCCTGACTTTACGCGGGAGGAGTTTGAACGTATTCTCAAAGAATATGAAGCTCGAGAACGCAGGCGTGGGAAATAATATTCCTAATATCACTATTCTCTACGAAGATGCGAATATGCTTGCAGTGAACAAGCCTGCGGGGCTGGTCGTGCATGCGGATGGTCGTACTGAAGAACCAACACTCACTGACTGGGTGATCGCAGAATATCCCGAGTTGAAAGACGTTGGGGGGCTACACACACTTGATTCGGAGCGTTATGTCATACGCGCAGGGATCCTTCATCGCCTCGACCGAGAGACGTCGGGGGTGATATTGATCGCGAAGAATGATGAGTCCTTCTATGTTCTTCAGCGCCAGTTTTTGGATCGCACTATTGTAAAAACATACAATGCATTTGTGCATGGAACACCGAAGGAGTTATCGGGAATCATTGAGCTCCCTATTGGTCGCAGTCGTAGTGATTTTCGAAAATGGGCAACTGGTGATGATGCGCGCGGAACTTTGCGGAAAGCAATTACTGAATATCGCGTTATAACATCAGAAAAGCAATACTCTTTTCTTGAGCTTTCACCAAAGACTGGGCGGACGCATCAATTGCGCGTGCATTTGGGTGCAATAGGAAATCCAATCCTTTGCGATAAGCGCTACGAAAGCCCATGTGCACTGGGTTTTTCTCGCCTCGCGCTCCATGCGCGTCAGATCGATTTCGTTACGCCAGATGGACAGCATTTGTCTATTTCCGCACCATTTCCGCCTGATTTTGAGGCTGCACTCAAGGAATTGGCGTAAAACCTTGCAAAGAGTGAGGCGCTGTGCTAAATTGTGGGCTACTATGAATTCCGAATTACACAGCAAATTAACGCTTTCCCCCATCGACATGGAGGCACGCAGGAAGCTCGGCTTTAGCTCGGGTGACACGGTGCGCGTCTGGGTGCGAGTGCTTGAGGATGCGGCAAAACAAAAGTATCGCTTACAAGCTTTTGAGGGACTTGTGCTTGCTCGCAAGCATGGCTCGGAGCCTGGCGCATCATTTACTGTGCGCAAGGTTGCAAGCGGAGTTGGCGTTGAGCGTATCTTTCCACTCTACTCGCCAATGATCGGCAAGATCGAGCTCGTGAAGCGTTCGACGGTACGCCGTTCGAAACTCTACTACGTTCGTGAGAAGGCAGTACGTGATGTACGTCGCAAGATGAAGCAGACACGTATGGGCGGAGGCTCAACTGCAGATTTTGAAAATACCGCAGCTCCTGAAGCTCCTGTAGAAGCAACTCCCGAGAACGCATAAAAAGAACACCCCGCAAGGGGTTTTCTTTTTTATAATGAGATGGGGTTGATATTCAGAGAGACATTGGTTATAGTAGTGAAACTCAAGCCCAGGTGGCGAAATTGGTAGACGCACTACCTTGAGGTGGTAGCGCCCGTTAGGGCATGGAGGTTCAAGTCCTCTCTTGGGCACAAGAAAAAAATCCGCTTTGGCGGATTTTTTGTGCCCAAAGGAAGACATCTGCATGTCTTCCGAGGGAGGACTTGAAAGACGGAGCCTCTGTTTCGCCAGCAGGCGAAACGGCGAGTCGGGGTAGCAAAAATTTACGAGCGACGGCGAGTAAATTATTTGTGACCAAGGCCGTTTAACACACAACAGCGAAGCGCAAGCTTCGCTGTTGTTTTGTATTCAGGCACTCATTAGTGGGCACGGGGAGAATCGAACTCCCATGTCTTTCGACACACGCTTCTGAGACGTGCGCGGCTACCAGTTACGCCACGTGCCCCTCTATCTTCAACTTCGCTAGTCTAGCAAAATAGACATGTTTTATCTACCTTATAAAAAACACACCTCCGAAGAGGTGTGTGAGTTAATGATGGTGGTGATGTTCGTCATCTTTTCCGTGAATGATCTTCCATCCCCAATAGAGCATCCACATAGCAACGACAAGCGATAGCCATGCGTCGATCGCGGGGAGATCAAAAAGAATGTTTCCAAGCGCAGAAACAAGAACGATGATCGAGAGTGCAAAGTCCGTCAGTAGGTGAGCGACGTTTGCTTCGTGCGCATGGTCATGCTCGCATGCATCGATCTTGCTGATCATGTGATGTGCGAAGAAATTTCCTGATGCAGAAAATATCGCAAGTATCGCAACGGGCCATCCAGGAAAGTCGACAGGATGCGTGATGCGCCCAAGTGCTTCGTAGAGCACATAGCAGGCACTCAGCCAAAGGAGGAAGACCGCCACGCGCACAAGCCATTTCTTTTTATGAGAATGGTCAGCGTTTGGATTGCGTAATTCATGCGCAAAGACTTGGTGTGTTGCAAGCAATATGAATATGTCCGCAATACTGTGCGACATATCACCAAAGAGGGTGAGACTGTCAGCAACAAAGAGGACTGTGATGAGTTGCAATACCCAGACGCTCGCATTGATCGAAAGCGCCTGTCTGTAGCGCCTGACCTTATCAAGCTTACTATTAAGCACGAGTTTTCTCCTTCAAATTTAAGAAACAAATAGCTACGCTCACCCTACGTTTTGTAGGGCTTTTCGTCAATTTTTCAAAGGCAAAAAGCGGTGTATAATGGCTGCATGTTATATACAGGAAAAGGGGATAATGGCACGACAAAACTCTACTGTTGTGATCAGCGTATTTCAAAGAGCTCTGCTATTTCAGAGGCACTTGGTGTGACCGACGAAACAAACTCACTCCTCGGAGTACTCAAGATGCGCGCAGGAGAGATGAAGGCGATCGATGGTCTGACGTATCATGAACTGCTCAGTGATGTGCAACAAGACTTGTTTGTTGTGCAGGCGCAACTTGCCGGCGCAGAAAAGCATATCGATAAAGCACGTGTTGAAAAGATCGAACATTGGGTTGGGCTTATCGAAAAAGAACTTCCCCCGATCACCTCATTCTTTGTTTCTGGTGGGACAGAGCTTGGAGCACTTGCGGATTACGCACGTACAGTCGCACGTCGCGCTGAACGTCGTGTTGTGGCTGCTATGGATGAGGGAATGGGGAACGAGAAACCTCCGATGCTCGCATACATGAATCGTCTTTCGAGTTTACTCTATGCACTCGCACGTCTTGCGAATCATCGCGCAGGAATCGTTGAAGAAAAACCACACTATTGATTTTCTCTGATTCTTTGATATTATGCGCCAACGTATTCAAGTGAGTACGAAATGCAGAGTCTTTCAAGTGTGACATGTAGTTATGCGTGTCATGGGAGGGAGTAAATGCATTGTGTGCGAAAAATATCATGGTGCCTATGGTGTAGCGGTTAGCACAGAGGCTTGTGGAGCCTTTAGCTAGGGTTCGATTCCCTATAGGCACCCC
>DAIUCR010000031.1:0-8606 GCA_036846065.1 Patescibacteria group bacterium
ACGCTCGTTAATTCGAAGTATTCGTACACAGTCTCTGAGGGTGTTAGTGAGGATATCCTTTATCGTATCATCGCGAACAAGCAGATACCAACTACGGAGACGCTTCTTCTCAATAATGCAACGGCACTCATCGATATTTTTTCAATTTCCCCAACATTAAGAGAACTGTACGCACGTGGTGAGTCAGAAAATCAGGTCCGCAAGCTTTATATGGAAGTGTCTCAGTCTGCAAGTGCATCATTTCTGTATGGTGCGCAGGTAGATAAGGGCGGAATCACGATGGATAATAATTCGACAATTGTTGGGTCAGGATTAGCACAAGGGAATGTCTATTCAAATGGAAAGATCAGCGGTGCTCTTGGTGCAAGTATTACGGGAAGCGTGAGTGTCTCAACGGGGATATTTCCTGATGAGACGGCAAGTTCGACGAGTTGCGTCATTGACGAGGTTGTCGGGAAGATAAATCCGAACATTGATTATGCGCAGAGCTTTGTCATGAGCGGAACGACGACCGATGCGCTCGCAAAAGTTTCTCTTTATATAAAACGTAATGGCTCATCTTTTTCAGCGAATGTGCGCATTGTTCCCGATAATGCGGGACAGCCTGGAGTAACAACACTCGCAACTCAATCACTTTCTTCTACTTTGGTGGGTACGACATACGGATGGGTTGATGTGATCTTTGCAAGTCCCGCGACATTAACACCTTCAACGACATATTGGATCGTGCTTGATACAAATCAGAGTAACTCAAAATATTGGTACTGGTGTCGAAGTGCAGCTTCGGAATACTCTGGTGGAGCTTCTTCGTACAAGCTTAATTGGTCGACTGCGGGTGCATGGGCTGCACTTGCGGGTGATCTTAACTTTCGTACATATTTCGGGAAGGGGGTGAGTCAGATCGATTCTGTCTCTGTGTCCGGTACAGTGAAGGCGGATGCGATAAATAACGTCAGTGTTGGAGGTGATGCGTATTACCAAACCATGACTGGCTCTACTGTTTCAGGTGCTTCATATTCAGGATCTCCCACCCCGCCTCAGGCGAGCTTACCTCTTTCCCCCGGAACGATCGCACAATGGAAAATGGACGCAGCGGCAGGGGGAGTTATTGCGGGTAATTGTGGGAGTAGTGGAGTTGCGGGGTGTAATACATTTCCACTCACGCTCGGACCGAAAAAGATAAATGGGAATCTTGTGGTCACCAACGGGGAGACACTTACATTGTCTGGCACGGTTCACGTGACGGGCTCTATTGATATTTCAAATAATGGAACAGTTCGGTGTATCGCGGCGTATCTTGCAAAAAGCTGTGTCCTCATTGCTGATGGTGCGATCACCGTAAGTAATAATGGATTATTTTTTGGCTCCGGCACTCCAGGAAGTTTTGTACTCCTGCTCTCGACAATAAAAAACTGTACGGGAATGGGCTCCACTGGAACGGGCTGTGCTCTGGGACAGAGCGGTATCGCCATCTCAAATAATGCTGACGGAGCACTCTTTTATGCAAGTGATTCATTGGTGGATATCTCAAATAATGCCATCATTACGGCCGTTGTTGCATACATGCTTCACTTGTCGAACAACACAAGTGTCGTCTATGACAGTAAGGTTGCAACAATGACATTCACCTCAGATCCGTCAGCGCCATCCTCGTCGTGGAATATAAATCGGTGGAGTGAGTTCTAGTATCGCGTGTGTAGTACTAAAAAAGAAGGCACCGTCTTGGTTTTGAGGTTCATAAAGTTGGGTGGGTCATTTTTCCCTGTTTTGCTATAATGGGAGGCATGAAAATCATTGCAGGTAATTGGAAGATGTATCCACAGACATTAAAAGAGGCGAAACATATTTTAGCATCCCTAAAAAAGAACACGAGGAGCGTGAAGCATGCGAAGATCATTCTGTGTGTTCCGTCACTTTTCCTTGCGCCGCTCATCACTCTTAAGGGGACTTCACGTATCATGATCGGAGGTCAAGATGCGCACGCGGAAAATGAGGGTGCGCATACGGGAGAGACGTCACCAAGTGCACTTCTGTCACTCGGCGCAACTCATGTCATTTTAGGGCATTCTGAACGCCGTGCGGGAGGAGAAACAGATGCAATCGTCGCGGCAAAAGTACAAGCCGCGATCAAGAAAAAGCTATCAGTTATTCTTTGCGTCGGGGAAAAGAAGCGTGATGAGAGTGGGGCGTATTTCGGAGAAGTAAGTAACCAGCTCCGTGATTCACTTTTGGGATTTCCAAAGACTGAAGCGAAGCGCCTCGTTATTGCGTATGAACCTATTTGGGCTATTGGGGCAAAAGCGGTTCGTGCAGCAGAGCCGACAGATTTTCATGAAATGAGTATTCTTATTCGTCGACATCTTGCTGAGTATTTTGGAAAGAAGATCGCATTCAGTATTCCGATATTATATGGAGGCTCTGCGGATGAGCGAAACGCCGAAGCATTCCTTAAGGACGGTGGCGCGGACGGTCTTTTGGTCGGACGCGCAAGTCTTGACCCCGAGAAATTTGCCGCAATTATTCGCATCGCAGATCGTATTCGTTAATCATTTTTTATATGCAATCACTTCCACTTATAACAGAGGTCAAAGACCTTCGCGGTAAGCGCATTCTCCTGCGCCTTGACCTTAATGTTCCCCTACTAAATGGTGAAGTTCGCGATACATATCGTATCGACCAGTCACTTCGGACGATCGAATATCTTCGTATGGAGGGTGCGCGTGTTGTTATTATTGCGCACATCGGAAAGGGTAAACCTTCCGACACACTTGCTCCCGTTGCGGAATATTTGAGCAAGAAATTCCCCGTTACGTTCCTTGATACACTCATGAGTCCCGAGAACGAGCGTGTAACAAAAGCAATGAATGATGGAGATGTCGTACTTGTTGAGAACTTGCGCCACAATGAAGGAGAAGAACATAATGATCCTCTGTTTGCTCAGTATCTCGCAACGCTTGGCGATATGTATGTGAATGACGCTTTCTCTGTTTCTCATCGCGCACACGCATCAGTTGTTGGTGTTGCAGAACTTCTTCCTCATTATGCGGGAATGCTTCTTGCTGAAGAGATCAAGCATCTTTCTGTTGCATTTGATCCTGAACATCCGTTCCTCTTTATCCTTGGTGGGGCAAAGATCTCGACGAAGATGCCACTTCTTAAAAAATTTCTTGAGATCGCAGATCATGTGTTTGTTGGCGGAGCGATCGCTAATAACTTTCTTAAAGTTGCGGGTCATGAGATCGGAACATCTGTGTATGATGCAACTGAGCTTGAGGGTCTTGAGGAGAGCATGAAGCATGAATGTCTCATTATTCCTTCTGATGTTGTTGTGCAGAATGACTCTGGTGCTGAGACGCGAAAAGTTGGTGATGTTGTTGCAACAGATATGATCGTTGATGTGGGAGGAGACACGATCAAGCATTTAGAGGGCGTGATCGGTACTGCGCGTCTTATTGTATGGAACGGCCCACTTGGATATTATGAAAATGGCTTTACTGATGGAACGCGTGAGCTTCTCGGACTCATTGCGGGAAGCAGTGCAATGTCGATCATCGGCGGCGGGGACACTGTTGCGCTTATCGATGAGATGGGTGCCCACGACCAGTTCACTTTTGTTTCGACGGGTGGTGGTGCGATGTTGGATTTCCTTGCCAATGAAACTTTACCTGGAATTCAGGCTCTTGAAAAATAAAAATTTCTTAATTAAAAAAACATCCGAGGTCTCGCCTTGGATGTTTTTCGTTACTACTTAAATTCTTGTTCGATAATATCGCGAATAGTTGTGATCTCACCTTCTTGGTATGGATTTCCATGCCAGTGCGCATGTCCATCTCCCTCAAAACGTGGAATGATATGCGCGTGAAGATGGAATACGAGTTGCCCAGCAGCCTTATCGTTGTTGATACCAATATTGATTCCGTCTGCTCCGACTGCCTGTTTTATTTTTGGAGCGAGGAGATGTGCAGTGCGCATGACCTTTGCAAATGTTTCTTCAGGTACTTCGTACATGTTCGCATGATGTGCTCTTGGTATCACAAGTGTATGACCTCTGTTGATGGGGTGAATATCAAGAAACGCGAATGTGTCCTCGTCCTCATATATTTTTTCTGAGGGAATTGCTCCTGTTGCGATATTACAAAAAAGACAGTCGTTCATGGCGTGTGATTAGAAGATCGATCGATGCTTATCGATGTCAATATATTTTTTAAAAAGTGCTTCTGCTTTTGCTTTTTGATCGGGAGTGAGATGGAGGAGTTGATCAGCTTCAAGCTGTTGATCGAATTGAGCAACTTCACTCTCAGACATTTGTTGCCACTCGGGGTGCTGCATATTCTCGGCATCCATATATCCCCCGAGGCGCGCCAAGAGTTGATTTGTCTGTGTTTCTGTGAGCTTGTGATCTCCGTTACGTAATTCCCCCTTGATAAAAATGAGTTCTTCCTGAGTGATGCCTTTCGGTTTGCTTTTTCCAAAAAGTGACATAAAAGCGAGGTTAATGAATAATATCTTTTTATTATATAAGAGACTCCCTTCGTGTGATAGTATTGCCTCATGTCTGATATTTCCTCACTCCATCCGCTTACGCGGAAACTCCTGCTGTCTCGTGGTATTGAGACTGATGAAGAGATAAAAAAATTCATTGCGCCTGATTATGAGCGTGACACCTATGATCCTTTTCTTATTTTGAACATGGAAAAGGCTGTCATGAGGATACTTGAGGCGATCAAAGAAGAAGAGCCCATCATCATTTATGGAGATTATGATTGTGACGGTATCCCCGGCTCGGTTGTTTTGCATGATTTTTTTACAAAGATCGGATACGCGCATTTTCTTAATTATATTCCGCATCGTCATCATGAGGGGTATGGCTTGAATAAAGATGCGATAGAACATTTTGCGAGTGAAGGGGCTGCACTGATCATCACCGTTGATTGTGGCATCACTGATGTCGATGAAGTTCTGCTCGCGCAAGATCTTGGTATTGACGTGATCATTACCGATCATCATCTTCCTCAAGCGGTGCTCCCTCCTGCGTATGCCATCATTAATTCAAAACAAGAAGGCGATACGTACCCTGATCCGATGCTCTGTGGTGCGGGGGTTGCATTCAAGTTGGTACAAGCACTCCTTCTCCGTGGAAAGTTTGAGGGAGTGGGTATTGGATGGGAGAAATGGCTTCTTGATATGGCTGGACTCGCAACGATCGCAGATATGGTGCCACTTCAGAATGAAAATCGCGTACTCGCATATTTTGGACTTAAGGTGCTCAAGAAGTCTCCACGCCCAGGCCTGCAAGCATTACTCAGAAAAGCGGGCGTTGCACAAGAGCATCTCACTGAGGAGGATGTCGGGTTTACTATTGGTCCACGCATCAATGCAGCGAGTCGTATGGATATTCCATTTCATGCTTTTGAAATGCTTTCAACGAGTGATATTGTTCTCGCAAAAGAACGTGCCCTCTATCTTGATACATTGAACGATACGCGCAAGCTTGAGGTTGCGCGCATGACAAAGGAGGCAAGAAAATTATTACATGAACGTGAGCTCCGTGAAGTTATTGTTATTGGAAATCCTTCGTGGCGCGTCGGCGTTGTGGGTATCGTCGCGAATAAACTTGCCGAGGAATTCGATCGCCCCGCATTTGTCTGGGGTAAGGAGGGGAGTACTCATATCAAGGGATCATGCCGCTCTGATGGTCGGGTGAATATCGTCGAGTTGATGGTCGCGGTCCGTGATGGAGTTTTTTTGGATAAGGGAGGACATGAATTTTCTGGAGGCTTTTCTGTCGCGACGGAGCATATTCATTATCTTGAAGATGAACTCGTGAAAGCACATCAGGTGATATTTAAAAAAGAAACAAAGCCAGAGGCATATACGATCGATGCAACGCTTTTACTTCGGGATATACATGAAGCAACATTTCGCGCGATCGATATTCTTGCTCCATTTGGTATCGGAAATCCAAGGCCACATTTTTTGATCGAACGTGCACAAGTTATCGAGTCGAGTCAGTTTGGTAAAGAAAAAAATCACTTAAAATTAATACTTGGAGATGATGCGGGCTCCCGTGTTTCAGCGCTCGGATTCTTTATGTCGCCCGAAGATTTTCCTGAGATCGATCTCTCTTTGGATAGAGAGATCAACATTGTTGCAACTCTCGAGAAGTCCTATTTTCGAGGAAGACCAGAATTGCGTTTGCGAATCATTGATATTCGTAAATAATTTTTTCTCCTCCACGGAAGGCGTGCTATAGTGTTCCTATGGATAATAATCAAGAACATCTCTTGTTTACGGACGGAAGCTCGCTCGGAAACCCCGGTCCTGGTGGCTGGGGAGCTATATTGGTCATTGATAATCTTCGTGTTACCGAGCTTGGTGGAAGAGAAGAGCATACGACCAATAATCGCATGGAACTCATGAGTCTTGTTGAAGGACTGCGTCGACTTCATAACGAATCGGGGAATCTCACTATCTACACCGATTCTTCTTATGCAGTGAAGGGTGCAACAGAGTGGTCTTCGGGTTGGAAGAGGCGTGGATGGAAGACGATGGGGAAGACTGATGTCGAAAATCGTGATATTTGGGAACCACTTCTTGAGCTTCTTGAGGAGCGTAAAAAGATCGGACAGATCAAGTGGGAACATATCCCCGGGCATTCGGGTATCGAAGGAAACGAACGCGCCGATGAGATCGCAACAGGCTTTGCGGGTGGCGGAGAGGTTGAGCTCTATCAAGGTGACCTCGGAGATTATGCGCTCGATATCTTGAATATTGCGATGGATGAACGTCGTGCTCGAAAACGCGCAGTCGCAAAGACTCGCTCGAGGCAGACAGCATATTCATACTTGAGTCTTGTCGATGGAGTCGCAAAGAGGCACGCAACTTGGCCTGAATGTGAAAGGCGCGTCAAAGGAAAGACTGGTGTGAAATATAAAAAATCAGTTTCTCCCGAGGATGAAAAAGCTATTTTGCATTCATGGGGGATCTCGTCACTTAAATAGTGGAATGAACCATACGGGAATGGAATTCATCGGACGTATATTTGTTCCCATACTCATCACTTTTTTATTCGGTGTATTTTTTGCGACCACCATCTTTCCCTCATTTGTATTCGCCTATTTTTTATTTTTCCTCGGAGTAATATTTGGTCTTCTCTATTTCATTCGCCGTTCATGGCGATTTATTTTTATTGGAATCATTTGTGTTGCGATGGGTTTGGGGATCTTCCGCTTCACATCGTGGCATACTCAACCAAACGATCCACTCCTTCTTTCGCGCATAGAGAGTAATGTTCGTGTGCACGGAACTATCGTGAGAGAACCCGACGTTCGTGAAGAGAAGACACATATCACGATCCTTCTTGAAAGCATTGAAATGGGAAATGGAACAACATCGGTGTATGGCAAGGCACTTGCGATCGTTCCAACGTATCCCATGTATGTGTATGGCGAGCATATTCTCATTGATGGAAAGATCTCTATTCCCAGAGCATTCTCGGGAGACGATGGGCGCGTATTTAATTACCCGGAATATTTACACGCAAAAGGCGTCGCGTATCAGTTCGTGTATCCAGATATAACAAAAGAGAATGAGGGTGGAGGAAATGATGTCTTGCGAACATTGCTTGAGGTAAAACACACATTCACTTCGCACATCGAGCAGGTGCTCCCCGAGCCGCAAAGTGCGCTTGCTGAGGGACTCCTCTTGGGCGGAGGGCATTCACTTGGAGATGAATGGACTGCACGATTTCGTGATGTGGGGATCATCCATATTATCGTGTTATCAGGATATAACATGACCATCGTTGCAGAGTGGCTCGCCGTCTTGTTCCTATTTCTCGGATTTTACCCGAGCATTGTCATGGCAAGTATCGGCATTGTGCTTTTTACTCTTATGACTGGTGCTGGTGCGACTGTTGTTCGCGCGGCGATCATGGCGCTTCTCGTACTTCTTGCTCGGCTGACCGGTCGTACTTATGACGTCTCACGTGCTCTTCTTTTTGCGGGCGTGATCATGGTCGCTATCGATCCGGGGATCTTGCTCTATGATCCATCATTCCAACTATCGTTTCTTGCCGCACTCGGTTTGCTCCATGTTGCACCACTTATCAAACCTTATTTTTCGAAACTGAGACGGTCTCCAATCCTTGAAGAGGTTGTCGTGTCGACGCTCGCGACACAAGCACTCGTCCTCCCTCTTCTTATTTATCAAACAGGGATGCTCTCGCTTGTCGCCCTTTTTGCGAATATTCTTGTCCTTCCGCTTATTCCGCTCTCCATGCTTTTTGTATTCCTCGGAAGCCTCGGAGGTTTTGTGAGTGAAGCTCTTTCTTTCGGTCTCATGCTTCCTGCTCAAATGACGCTTTCCTTCATGCTTGTTGTCGCCGAGTATGGCGCAAAACTTCCTTTTGCAAAAATAACACTTCCACCCATCTCAGGCGTCGCTGTGTTATTCCTGTACTTCCTGATCGCGTTCTATTTGTATCGTACACACAAAAAAATAAAGAGAGACACTAGTGCCCCTCTTTATCAAGCTCCCTGAGAATTGTCGCGCTGTTCATGTAGCGGTAAAAAATGAACATGACCGCGATCGCAACGAACACAAGA
>DAIUCR010000032.1:0-2574 GCA_036846065.1 Patescibacteria group bacterium
ACGATATCCTCGGTGTTGCATCAGTGTTGCTGATGCGATACGAGGGGGTGTTGATAGGATTATTTTATCAGATTTAGCTTTGTTTTTCCTCGCTTTTTGAAGAAAAATGGGGATAACAAAAATAAGAAAAAGAGGGGGAGTCGGAGCTATTTCTTTTTGAAAAATTTAAGAACATGAAACACCGCAAAACCCATCGTTGTTCCGAGTAAAATTCCCGCAAAAATATCGAGTGGAAAATGTACCCCGACCGCAATGCGTCCGATCGCAACAAACACCGCACCTGCAACATACCACGGCCAAAACTTATGCTTCCCTAGGCAGAGCGTGAGGGCGAGAGCGAAAAAAAACGTTGCGTGTGTTGACGGAAATGACCCCATCGCATCACTTACCGTAATAAGAGGAGCGATATCAAGCGCTAAAAATGGTCGCGGAGATGGTGCGATGAACTTAAAAAATTCCGATAGCGTAAAAGCTGCTATCGCGGGAAAGAGTGATGCCATGCTCCTTTTCATGGACGAAATAAGACCAGTCCCTTTTTGCGTAGACCATTCATGAAAAAACAAAAAGGCGATCAGAACGATCGGCAACCATGATGCAAAAAATATCGCAAGCAGAGAACCGACTTGTGTTCCGTTAAAAAAATTAAATATTCCAAAAAATAAAGACTGCTCCATGATGACTTATTATACGACACCCTCCCCTGCACGCGTGAGCGCTAAAAGATTTTTAAACAACATCACCACAGTGAGCGGACCGACACCTCCGGGGACAGGGGTAAATACAGATGCAACATCCGCACATCTTGGATCTGCGTCGCCAACGATCTTTCCTTCCGCCTCACTTGTTCCTGCATCAATGAGCACTGCGCCTTCACGAAGCATTTGAGGAGTGATCATTCCGGGCGAACCTACTCCCGTAATGACAATATCGGACTCGCGCACATGTGTCACAAGATCTGCGACTGGTTTATCGATCACCGTCACGTGCGCGTTGTTGTGCCTAAGCAGAAGCGCAGCAGGTGCACCAACAAGTCTTCCGTGTCCCAAGACAAGTGCCTCTTTCCCCGAGACATCCACATGCGCGCACTCGAGTATCTCTTGGATTGCACCCGCAACAGGAGGAAGCACTTTTGCACTCCCCTGACGAAACGCCGCAACAGAATCCGACGCAAGGACATCCACATCTTTCGAAAGCGGGACTGCATTCAGTACTGCTTGCACATCGATTGTCGTAGGGAGTGGAAGCTGTATGATGATTCCGTTCACTGCATCATCAGCACTAAGTAAAGAAATTGCACGGATCAATTCTTCACCACTCACCTCCTTGGGAAAACGATGCTCGACCACGGAAACACCAATGCGTGCACCAACCATTTTTTTGATACGCACAAAACTCTCAATGACCGGATCATCTCCAACGACAACGATAGCAAGAGTAGGTTTTACTAAGAACGTCGCACAAATGTTTGTGAGGCGCACTTCTATTTCTTTTGCGATTGCCTTTCCGTCGATCAACATGCCACCATCATAACACAAGTAGATAAGCACGGACCCATTCAAAGACCGCCTTTGAAGTACCAGTAAACAAAAAAACCGCAAATTCCCATCAGGGAAAATGCGATCATGAATACTTGTCATGAATGAGGAAGGAGTAGCTCAAGTCGCCCACTAATATCCGCAAATTTGCGCTCGGTTTCTTTGGCTTGACGTACATAGTCTTCGATGACATCAAGATCGGATCTTGTGTGCGTCCCAGCGTAAAGTCGCGCAAAGGGGATATGTAAAAATGGGCAATATTCATACAACCTCTGCGGTTGCATCAGATACACCGCAAGTGCGTGCGCACGCGTACCACGTATGAGCTTCCTACTCTGGATAGCCTTTCGTGTAGCCATTATCTCTCCTTGAAAAAGAAGTCTTCTTCAACTCTACGCAGTACGCGCGCAGAGTCAATATGCATAAGGCTGCCTGCATATTAAGCCCAACACACTACTGCCGAGATTGGAGGTCGCAGAGGTCGGACCTCGGAAAACTTTATGTCCAAGGACTACTCTTGGAATATCTATTTTTACCGAGGACGGTCCTAGGTAAATTATCCGCGGAGAATTGCATCGATCGCACGCGCGAGATTCTTCATGTCTTTCTCCTTCGCACCACGAGTTGTTTCTGCTGCCGTACCCAAGCGAATACCCGATGGATCCATCGGCTTGCGCTCATCGAATGGAATCGTGTTCATATTCACAATAATACCCGCAGCCTCAAGTCGCTCACTCGCCTCTTTACCCGACACACCATTTGCCCATGTATCAACAAGCATGAGGTGATTGTCTGTACCACTTGTCACAATACGCCACCCAAGTGTCTTTAATTCTTCTGCGAGCACAGCAGCGTTCCTTACCACTTGCACTGCGTATGTTTTGAATTTTGGTGTCATCGCCTCCCCGAGCGAGACCGCAACCGCAGCGATTGCATTCTCATGCGGACCACCCTGCATCCCGGGGAAAATTGCCTTGTCGATCTTTGCATCCAATCCCCTTTCATCTTTTTTCACGAAGATCATCGCCCCACGCGGACC
>DAIUCR010000032.1:2674-5244 GCA_036846065.1 Patescibacteria group bacterium
CGCTCCTCTTCTCTAGTAATGAGTTTTGCGATCTGTTTGTCTTTCATATGAAAAGATTATACAACCCATAAAAAGGAAAAAGAAATCGTGAACCGCAACGTTGTACAAGGTCGGACCTTGTACGAGCGTGGAATGCTATCTCGTTGTTCTTTTCTGGATGACTTTCTTTGGGGACACCTTTTGGGGAGAAATCTTTTTTGCTTCTTTCGCCTGTGCTTGTTTTAGTGCACGCTCCGGAGTCGCGACAAGTGTCTTCCACTGCCCCGGCTTCAGTGACCCAAGCTCTGCACTCCCCGAACGAATGCGACGGAGACCAATAACGGTGTTGTTCGTCTTTGCGGCCATGCGACGGATCTGACGCGTCATACCCTGATGAATGACGACACGGAGACGATGCCGCGCAAGGCGCTCCACGTCATCAGCCTTCGCAAGTCCCTCAGTGAGCCGCACTCCTTTCTTCCACTGAGCGATCATTTTGTCCGTTACATTTTGCTCGAGCTCAACAAGATACTCCTTTGCGATCCCGAACTTTGGATGGGTACTCTCGTACAAAAAATCACCATCATCAGTAAGCAGAAGGAGTCCCTCGCTGTCTTTATCGAGACGTCCAACAGGTTTCAAATTTTGCAATTCTTTTGGAAGCAGTTCCATGACCGTTGGAGCATTCGTCTCATCGCGCTTGCGTGAAGTGATATATCCCGCAGGCTTAAAGAGCGCGATCGTTGTATGAGCCTTTTGCTCGATCGTCACAATCTTTCCCTTCCAAACAACCTTATCGCCTTCTGCGACCCGATCGGCAGGGAGTGCCTTGCGACCGTTTAATTGCACCGCTTTTGCGGCGATCTCTTTATCTGCTGCGCGACGAGAAATGCCGACTGCCGCTGCGAGGTATTGATTGATATGCATGGTTATACTCTACGCGAAAAATACAAAAACGCCACCATTATCAAAACTAGAGTCCCGTACGAGAAAGAAGTGTCTTGATCGTCTTTAATGCTATCTTGATGTCGAGGGCGAGTGAACGATTCTTGAGATAATAGAGATCGTAGGCAAGCTTCTCTTTTGTCTCATCGATCGTTTGCGGAGGCTTCTCGTGATGCACCTGCGCCCAACCCGAAAGTCCAGGCTTGATAAGGTGACGCATGTTGTAGTACGGAATCTGCTCATGATAGAGCGCAACCAATCCAGGAAACTCTGGGCGTGGACCAATAAGCGAAAGGTCTCCACGTAAAACGTTCCAAAGTTGTGGTAATTCATCGATACGACTGCGTCGCAAGAATGCGCCAACACGCGTTATTCTGCTCGCATTCTTGTCGAGCTGCTTCCCATCATCCATCACACTCATTGTGCGAAATTTATAGATTTTCATAGGATGATTCCCCTCCCCGATACGTTCAGGTGTGTAAAATATCACACCACCATCGTCGAGTTTTATTGCGAGCGCAACAAAAGGAAGGAGAAAGAGTGACGGAATTGTAAGGAGAAATGCAATGACCACGTCCATTGTACGCTTCATGAGATCGTATCCAAGATGTGCGCGAGATGAAACATTCTCAAGGAACCAATTGTATCCGATAAGCGAGAGTGGAATAGAGTCAAAAATATCTTCGTAGATACGATACTGATCAACAAAGCGCACGTGCGAAAAGATGAGATTGTAAAGCTTTGGAAGTATCGGCGCGATCTCCTCATTCTTCATATCGATAACCACCACACTCACTTCTTCACTATATATGCGCCGAAGCACTTCATCCTCAAAATCAATACCAGACAACTTATCAAGATCGATCCACGTGATGAAGCGCATCGGATAAAGCGGGTTCTCATTTACTGCAGCATAAAGCTTGCGCGATTCATGTCCTGCGCCGATCAGCACGGCGCGCTCTCTTTTACGGAGCCCCAAGAATTGCACACCAAAGAGCCTCCAGCTACTTACTAGTACAAGCGAGATAACAAGGTGCAAAAAAAGCGTTGTCTTCGGAGTGATACCGAATGCGGGGATAAAATAAAAGAAGAGTACTGCGATAATACTATTTATCGCTTGTACATTAAGCATCGTCCCCGGTAGTCGAGATTTGAATATGACCGTGTGCGACTCATAGAGTCCTGCAATGTAAAAAACTCCGATCCAAACAAAGAACAGGTACGAGAATGGGATTGCGTGGAGCGTGAACAAGCTCAGGCTCGGCAATTCAAAATAGCGCAAGGCAAGTGTGGCCCAGAGCGAAAGGAAAAGCAAGATAATATCCCCAAGAAATATGAAGAATATCTGGGGAGAAGGCATCCGTCTCATATAGTACAAACGATAACAAAAAGCTTCCCCGAAAGGAAGCATTTAAGAAATAGGATCATTTGCCGTGATCGATCTTTTCACCGTCAGGCATGATGGTATGGTCCGGACGAAAGCCGCGTAAAGACCAATTGAAACCAACGAGACAGAGCCCGGAGAGGAGAAAAAAGACCACCCCCATGAGCATTCCAGGCAATCCCCCTCCACGAATGAACTCGAGGGCAATCAAAAAGAAGAGCACAACACAAGCAAACCAAGCAGTAGACAACATGAATCCCCC
>DAIUCR010000032.1:5344-8480 GCA_036846065.1 Patescibacteria group bacterium
TTTGTCAATGTCACTCATGTTTCATGACTTTGTTATAGTTGTAGTTACGAATATGAAAATACTCTATCTCATCACAAAATCAAACTTCGGTGGTGCACAGCGTTACGTTTTTGATCTTGCAACTGAAATGACCAAGCTTGAACAAGATGTTGTCGTCGCGTTTGGCGGAGAAGGAGTTCTTGCCACCAAGCTCAAAGAGATGGGAGTAAGGACGCTAGGAATACCGAGACTTGAACGAGATGTAAACATCCTCGCGGACTTCAAGACTTTTTTCTTTCTCCTCGATCTCTATGCCGCGGAACAGCCTGATATCATTCATTTAAATAGCTCAAAGATCGGGGCGCTCGGGGCGCTCGCAGGACGTCTCTATAATGTATGGACACACATTCTTCACTTTCTTGGGAAAGGAGGAGTTCCCGCGCGTATCATATTCACTGGGCATGGTTGGGCATTCAATGAGCAGCGCAATGACTTAGAGCGTTTTATCATTGGCTCCATACACTGGCTCACCATAAGGCTTGCACATCAAACGATCGCAGTTTCAGGAAAGACACGAGAGCAAGTGGGGGTACTCCCCTTCTCGTGGCACAAACTCACCGTCATACATAATGGTGTCGGAAATATCACTTTGCTTTCTCGAAACGATGCACAAAAAAGAATACTGCAAAATACTCCCTGGGGAGAAAAAGAGTTTTCTCCCGAAACAATATTTATCGGTACACTCGCAGAACTTCACAAGAATAAGGGGCTTAATTTTGCGATCGAAGGACTCGCGCAATTAAAAAAGCAGATCGTAACACCATTTGTATTCATTATCCTTGGCGAAGGCGAGGAGCGTGCGGCTCTGCAAAAACAGATCACCGAGGCAGGACTTGAAGAACAAGTACTCCTTGCAGGATACAAAGAGGGCGGAGCAGGGCTTCTTTCTGCTTTTGATATTTTTCTTCTTCCTTCCGTCACGGAAGCTTTCCCTTACGCAATACTTGAAGCAGGAAAAGCAGGTCTTCCAACTATCGCGAGCAATGTCGGGGGAATCCCCGAGATCATTGATGATATGCAATCGGGCATACTCATTCACTCACGCAACGCAGGAGAGATCACCCGTGCATTAAAATTCCTTATCGAAAATCCAGACCGTCGCAAAGAATTCAGTGATGCCATCGCACATCGTATCCTTGATCGATTTGATCTCACACAAATGACTAAAGAGACGCTCGCACTCTACGAACAAAAAACTTAGTAAAGTGTTTCGAGCAAAATAGTATCTCCACGGCTCGTCTTTAATATTCGCCCACTCGGGTCGATGATCGAGGAAACACTCCCTCTGCTTGCTCGGATAACATATGCACCCGACTCGATAGCGCGCATACGCGCAAACACATCTTGAACACGACCCACCGCAGCACTCGTAAGCACGTCATCATTTGAGGGAGAAAGCACAACATGCACTTGCCCAGGAAGGAGACTCCCATCGCTCACTTCTGAACATATAAGTGTCGAAATAGTGCTTCCCTGTAAGGTTATTTGCTCCTCTGGCCCACCTTTTGAAAAAGACTCAAAAAGAGGAATAGGTAATCCAAGGGGTGCGTATTCAAAAAATGGTACAAGTCTTTGTTTGTGGAGTGTTCCAATTATTTCTCCCTGCTTATAAAACACAAGCGTATTGTATTTCTTCCCGCCACTTACACTATGTGACCCGATCGCGAATGTCGTCGTTCCATATGTACGAGATAAAGAAAGGAGATCTTGATAAAGCACTTCACGAGTCGGTAGTGGCACGGGTTGTTTTTCCGCAAGAGACCTCTTTTCTTCATCTATCTCAAAGAAAGGGAAAACGTTCTCCGGAAGGAGCAGAATATCTGTCTCTGGATATGTTGAGAGCGTCGCAATGATCTTTCCGCGATAAGAGCGATATAATCCTTCACCAACCGAATCATCATCGCTTTCCGCAATAATGAGCGCGACACGAAGCGGAGTGTGAAGTGGAGGAGAAGCAACAATATCACGTAAAACACCGCATCCAATTGCGGCAAGGAAAATAAAGACCAAGGAAGCTGTCCAATATTTTTCCTTTGGTGAAAAAATAAACTCACGAATAACCTTCTTGAGCTCAAGAAAAGTATACTTTCGTGATACGCGCTCGCAAGTGAGCGCAAGCAACATATTCACCGCTATCACGAAGAAGCTCAGTCCATGTACGCCAACAATGCGCGCGCTCTCTCGAAGATATGCTACGTCAACAAGTGTGTATCCGAGCACTCCCCAGCTATACCCCAAAAGCGCATACTCTGAACGTATGTACTCGAAAGCAACCCAAGCAAGAGCAACAATAAAAACATCGCGCATGCGGAGCGTGCGATACTTTCTTTCAATATATGCAACAGGCAGAAGAAAAGCGGCACTATAGAGTGCGACCAAAAAAACAAGCAATGAAACAAGCGCGGGTCCATAGGATGCACTTATGTCTCCTGTCCACCACGTGGTGTTTAATTGAAAAAGTGGCGCAACGACTGCTGTCCAGTATATGACTCCAAACACCATTATAGTAACAAACGCCGAAGATACTGATGCGGTGCGACGAAGCGCGAGCAGGAGCGGAACAAGTGCAACCCACACAAATATCGTCCACCCAGGGTATGGCAACGTGAGCGCCAAAAGCAGCGCAGATAATATTGCGAGGAATATATTTTTCACAAAGCTGTGTCTTTTAAATTCCATGGAATTCATTCTTCATGTTCTCGCGATGCGCAACGCGCGCATATCGACGCATACCAAGGAGTATGCCGATTCCCGCAAATTCAGTCACGAGATGGGAGCCACCGTAGCTCATGAACGGAATGGTCTGCCCCGTCACAGGAAGGAGCCCCATGTTCATGCCCACATTAATAGAAAGTTGAGTCATGAAGAATATCGCAAGACCCATCGCAAAGAGTGTTTCAAAATTAGTCGCACCCACCATTGCGAATGCGAGTATCCTCCAAATGATCACACCATAACACAAAAGTAAAAGAAGTACTCCGACGAAACCCCACTCTTCCGCAAAGGAGGCAAAGATGAAGTCCGTCTGATTTTCAGGAAGGAATTTCAATCGCGATTGTGTCCCGAAGCCAATACCCTTTCCGAATACCTGCCCCGA
>DAIUCR010000033.1:0-6704 GCA_036846065.1 Patescibacteria group bacterium
CATTGCACACCACTCACGCAATATGGCCGCAACAGCCGAAGATGGACCGATCGCGACGCCCGCCTCTTCTTTTTTGAAATCCGCAAAAAGAAGTTCGAGGCCGGGAATCGTCCAGCGGTAAAAATCATGGGGCGAGGAATGAAAGCCGAGCATGAACGGCGTAAGGATATAAATGCGCCCCTCTGGCTTAAGCACACGATGAATTTCTGCGACTGCACGCTCTGGGTGTTCAAGATGCTCAAGAAGTGACTCAGATATAAGTGCATCAATACTTTCATCTTCAAAAGGAAGTTCGTAGACATTTGCCACAATATCAACGTTTTCTCCAGGAACAATATCAATATTCACCACGCGGGGATCGATCTCCTTTACGCCAGAACCAATACTTATGATACGCGCAGAAGATGGGAGCGATACAACAAAATCCTTGGCGCTTTTTCCGATAAAAATCGCGATAAGATTGTATAAAAAAAAGAAAATACCTGGGTAACGCTTAAAAAACAACTTCACACGGTAGACCAAGTCATCACTTCGTTCTGTTTCACCAAGTAACAAGACCGGCACAAACTGAGGTACCCCATCTTTCACCAGATACTCTTTGACGCAGGAGATGCAACGAATACCCCCTTCACAAACTGAAAGTTCTCCCTTGCAATTGGGGCAAACAAGCATGTTTTTATCTATGTTTTTTACCATTACAGCAGATGAGGATTTATGCTAAGATACAGAGCATAATATCACAATTACATGGACGGACAAAAGACATCAAAACTCAATATCGGATGCGGCAAGTTCAAGAAGGAAGGATATACGAACGTCGATGGATACGCTGGTTTTAATCCAGATGTGCTTCACGACCTTGATAATATGCCCTATCCGTTTGCTGATGACACATACGATCTCGTCGAAGCAGACCATGTCCTCGAGCACTTAAAGCAACCGTTTCATGCACTGCGAGAACTCTATCGAATAACAAAAGATGGTGGCACGATGATCATACGCGTACCACACTTTAGTCGAGGGTTCTCACACCCGGAGCATCGCAATGGATTTGATGTTTCACTTCCCTCGTATTTTGACCCGAAATTCAGTGCGCGATATGAAGATGACATCGTCATGGAGTGTATAAGCATGCGCATGCACTGGGCAGCGCAGCCGTATGTAAAAAAGATCGCTCTTTCCCCCTTCATCTATTACCCATATTTCGCCGTCGGCAAGGTCATAGACTTTCTTGCAAATCACCTCTTCATCTCATCTCGTCTTTCAACATTCATCGCCTCACGTATTTGGTGTTTCTGGGTCGGCGGTTTTGAAGAAATAGAGTACGTCTTCAGCCCAAAGAAAAAATAACTACTCGCGTACGGCATTCCATATTTTTTCAGGCGGCTCACCATCGATGAATATCTTCATCCATATTTCGAGATTGATGAGTGTCCAAAGTATTGCAGCATTGTCTTTTTCTTCTGCGCGATGCTCTCTTGCGAGACGCTCGATGGCTTGTTGATCAAATAACTGACGTCGTTCATTGGCGCGTATGATCATCGTAAGGTATCTACCAAAGAGCTCATCATTGCGGAGCCATACAGCGATCGGCTGGGAAAATCCCACTTTTACCCGATAGACGATCTCTGAAGGGAGATATTCACTCGCGACCTTCTTCAGTGTCACCTTTGCTTCACCAGCGCAGATCTTTTCATTGTCACCAAGAGCAAAAGCTGCTTTTACAAGATCGTGATCAAGAAAAGGAACCCTGTTCTCAAGGGTCGAACGCATACCCATCTTGTCCTGACGTAAAAGAAGTGGAGTAAGGTAGGTATTAAGGTCGTACCATCCGACTCGAAAGAGTTCACTCTTCTCCGCCACCTCACCGATGATCTGGTCGCGATGAGCAAAATGATGAATGGATGTTTCTCCAAGAAGCGTCGAAACATCGGCTCTTTGCTCAAACATACTTGACTCAAGTATATTGCCATCAGTTACACCGGCCTTCAGTAGTTTTTCATAGCGACGATATCCACCAAATATTTCATCCGATCCTTCGCCACTCATGAGCACTTTCACATACTTTGCCGCCTCCTCGGCAAGCATCAGCATCGGCACCGAATGAGAATGATTTATCGGTTCATCATAATGATATGTTGCAATAGGAAGCATCGCGCAATAGTCCTCTTCGGTGAAGACCAATTCGTGATGTATCGTCCCAAGTAAAGCTGAAACCTGTCGTGAGTATGGAAATTCATTCCACTCTTTCTCGTTTAAACCTATCGAAAAAGAGTGGAGTTCCTGCCCTTTGGGAATATTCTTTCGCACAAGAGCGGCGACAAGACTTGAGTCCACTCCGCCCGAAAGTTGGACACCAACAGGCACGTCCGCGAGCATGTGCGCGGCGACACTTTCTTCAAGAAGATTCCTAATAGTTGCCGCATGATCACTCCACTTAAAGGAGAAATTCTCGTTAGGAAGATGCCAGTATCTATCTTGAGTATATTCCAAAGTCTCAAGATCGAAACGCAATGTTTCACTGGGGAGCATCTTGTAGATGCCACGGAAAAGAGTTTCCCTTCCTGCGAGCGAGCGGAAAAGAAGATGTTCGGATAATGCCTCCCTGTTAAGCTCTGAACTTACCCCGGGGAGCAGCAACAAGCTTTTTGCTTCAGAACTCCAAGCAAACCAATCTGGCGTATCAATGTAATAGAGCGGCTTTATGGAAAAACGATCGACCGCAAAAAAGATATCCTGCTTTGTACGATCGTAGACAGAGAACGCAAACATCCCCTTAAGATGAGCGAGCACAGACTGACCCCACTCCTCATAACCGCAGAGAAGGGTTTCCGTATCGGAATGTGAACGGAAAGAATATTGAGAAGGAAGTAACCCACGAACATCCAGGTGATTATATATTTCTCCGTTATAAGAAAGAAAAAGGTCCTCCCTCGCGTTCTTCATTGGTTGGTGACCAAGTGGTGAAAGATCGATAATACTTAAGCGTGCATGCGCGAGTGCCACCTTCCCATCGATAAAAGTTCCGTGAGAATCTTTCCCACGGTGCGCAATACGCTCGAGCATTCTTGTAAGCAATGCGCTCTTTTCGCCCTCATCCAAGCGTCCATTCTTATCGACAAAACCAAGGATTCCGCACATGAGAAATTATTTATCTGAGTGCATATTAATAAATCCGTAACCGAACAAAAATCTATTCCACAATGTTCGCGGATCATAAGTATAAACCGTCCCTTCACCTCTGAAGTCGCTCGCTTCTTTAGGGCTCACATTATAGATCCTCCGAGGATTCTTCATGCCATATTTTATGAACCACTTCTTGAGTTGCCCCGTAGTGAAGCGATCAAGATTCGGAACATAGAGATAGTCAAGGACTTGATAGCGGACAAGTGGACCAAAACCAAGAAAACCAATAAGTCTATCAACGAAAGACTTTGGGATGATCGGCAATTTCACAGTAAAGAGGCGCGCAATGGAGAGCACCCACGAAAACATTCCGTATTTACCATACACTCCGAGATAGAGCGTTGCCCCGGGCTTAAGCACGCGAATAAGCTCAGAAAGAGCCTTTTCAGGATCTGCGGTGTGTTGCAAGACACCTGTCGAAGCAACAACATCGAACGACGCGTCAGGGAAAGGCAATTCAAGCAAGGACCCTTTCACAAAATCAACTTTTCCCACAAACTCGTCGAACACATTCTTTTTCGGGCACGGAGACAGATCGACACCAGTAACATGGAGAGCGTTCATTGCAAGAAATTGATAGGTCATTGTCCCGTTTGCGCATCCACCATCAAGGCATTTCTTTCCCTCAATGATACTCTGGTCGATACCGAGTTGTTGCGCAAGAAGTTTTCCATGAGCGAACCAGTGCTGATCATCCTTATTGAGGCGTGTAAAACAATTAGAGTACAGACCTCCAGTCGTTTGCTCGATCTGAGTTCGCTCAAGTTGTGATTTAGGTTCCATGTTCATCGGAATTTTGTTCTTGCTTTGTAAAAAGGATCTTATTGAGGTCAAGATGTGAAACACTGTGATGCCGCTTTCCCGTCCTTCCAAGAGGAATGACCTCAACAAACTCAACGTCAACATTGATATCGTCTCCGAGGTGCTTCTTTATTTCCATGAGGACATTCTTCAACACCTGCTCATCATAGCGATTTGCTTTGACGATCTTCACGGTGATTCTCCCAAATTCGCTCTGCACTACCTGAAACTGACGAATCGCATAATCATAATTCGAGAAAAGACGCGCAAAGAAAGTACCGGGAATCATCTGTTTCTTGGTACCAAGAATAGTTGCCTGAATTCGTCCTTCGACATTACCCATGAGGGGAAGTCCTCGGCCACACTTACATTGCTTTGCACCATCCACCGCTACCGCAAAATCTCCGAGTTTATAGCGAATGAGCGGCAAAGCGTAATTATTAAGCTCAGTTATTACCACTTCACCAACCTCACCGGGCTTGACCTGCCTTCCCTCCTTGTCGAGTATTTCTATAATAGCACACTCCGCAACGACGTGATAACCATCCTGCTCCGAGCACTGATATGCAAGTCCTCCCGCAAATTCACGGGCCCCATACTTGTCATAAACCTTGCAACCAAATGCCTCTTCGATGCGTTTTCGACTATCTGCCGGAAGTGTCTGCCCCGAGGACATGATGCCCTTCGGCTTGTGCCCGGAATATGTAAAATTACGAAGATGCTGCGCGATGATATTGTATGACTCCGCATATCCATCAAGTAATACCGGGCGGAACCTCATGATATCATCCAAGAAATCTTTGATATTCTCTTCACTGATCTCATAAGCAGGGATAAATTTGCGTCGAGTGAAGAACGCATCGAGTAACTCCTTGATAACCTCCCCCTTCTTCATGCTCAAATATTTGTGCCATAAGCGTATCTGCCGATCGCCAAAGTGATACCCCGTCCATTCTGTACTTCGTAGTGTCGCCGCCCAACGCATCTCCAGCTGCTTCTTCTCCGCATAGACAGTAAAAGGCTCGCCTGTTGAACCGCTCGTTGTTACTCGAAGGATCTTCTCCTTATCATGACTATTCGACATGATTCCGAGATAAAGATTTTCAGTGACGACACTTTTATTGATGATGGAGAGCTTCTCAAGATCTTTGATCGTACGAATATCCTCAGGCTTAAGGCTGAGCTTGTCGAACATTTCACGATAGAACGGCACATGATAATACGCATGTGTCATAAGCTGACCCAATTTCATCTCCTGATATTTGCGCATATCATCAAGTGACAACCACTGACTTTTCTTGAGATCTGAAAAGTATTTGCCCGCATTGTAAGAGATCATCCAGTGATGGAGCGGAAAGGTCAGCGCAAAGACCCTATACCATACGCGAGAAAATAGCGGCGCTTTTGGATCAACATTACGTGCGTGATGTTCCTTCATGAATTCCGCGAGAGAGATATCGTACCAATCAAACGCACGAAACTCAAAGTATCCACGAACGACATCAAAAAAAGTATCGAGTGTTGTTCGAACAAGCTTGCCATCGAGGTAAGACCTCCCGAGGCGACGCTCTGCAAAGAGTGTCTCCACTTCCCGTATCGAATAATTTTTCGCATGCGCGGCAATGGTGATGAAGGTCTGGAAATGCTTATAGCGACCACGATGCTTCATAACATCAAGGAGTATCTCCCTGCGCGCAAGGACAAATCCTGACTTATTGTCACGAAGGTGCATACCAAAGAGAAGATTGAGGAGACCATTCAGTCCACGACTGAGATAGTAACGAATATCATGGGCCTTCTTACCAACGTGATTGCGCCAACCTTGCACAACATCCGCGTTAGTAAACAAAACTTCTTGATAAAGCTTATAGACATCTTCGGGGAGATTTTGAAGATCGGTATCCATAAGACACACATACCTTCCATCGCTTGCCTCGATACCATTCTTCCAACTTCTGGCAATTCCAAGGTTTTGTCTATTGACGATGACTTTGACATTGTCGAACTTCTTCTCAACATCACGCATGAGTGCGCCCGTGTCATCAGTACTCGCATCATCAATAAGGACGATCTGTCCTTTGATATCTTTTTTGACGAAGACATGCTCAAGGCGTTCGACAAATTCAACGATATTGTTTCCCTCATTATAAGCACTACCAACAACACTCAGATCATACTTCGACATGGTTGTAATATGTTATTATCCTCCGATTCTCTTAGATACTTAAAACCCCAGCACGAGGGTATTTCAATCGTTCCATATTAACTTCAAACAAGGGCTTTATCAAGCGCGCCCATTTATCCTGCGCAGAACCTCTCGTGCACGCTTTTCCCAGGTATAATTCGAAACCTCTTCAAGAGCACTCTGTGCATATTTTGTCCCCGATTCCCCATCAGTAAATATTCTGCTGATCATCGAAGCGAGCTCCTCGGAATCATCTGGGCAAACCCAAACAGCACTCTCGACACTTAAGACCTCTCGGAGGCTCGGGACGTCGGAGGCGATGATGGGCGTACCGCTCGCCATGTATTCAAAGAGTTTCATGGGTGAGGTGTAGAGACGCGCATCATCATCCTTCGCGCTATTCGGAAGCACGAGTACGTCAGCGGCGCGCAAATAATATGGAATGTCATCATGAGGCTTGTGGCCAACAATAAGAACATTTTGGGATGCCCCATATCGTCTCGTAAATTCCGCGGTATCTTTCGCGGTGCCA
>DAIUCR010000033.1:6714-7872 GCA_036846065.1 Patescibacteria group bacterium
GTGCCACCAACAAAAACGCAAAGCACATCACTCGGTAAGCTTTTCGCAGCTTCCGCAAGAACATGAGCACCCTTGCGCGCGTACAAGTGCCCCGCATAGAGCGCGATCTTTTTATCCTGCGGCAATGAAAGTTTTACTCGACATTCACGCTTATTTTCGGCAATAGCAAAACGCTCAAGGTTCACTCCATCAGGACAAACGATCATGCGCGAATCTAAGACGCCCTGCTGTTGATAAAAAGCTTTAAGCCCCATCGATATTGGAACGACCAATTGCGCCCCGGCTATCGCACGCCGCATAACGACATGTGACTTTGCCGCATGGACCTCGAATATATATGGCTTATGAAAAAAACTTAGCATGAAAAGAAAAAGCTCATCCCGCGAATACACAAGGGCGTCTTGTTTTCGCGCATACCAGAATGCGGCAACCATGAATGTGAGCGACTGAATAAGGAATCCGAAGCGCCCGAAACGGACAAGGTCGAGGGATGGCAAGTATGTGATCTTAAATGTTTTAGGAATTCGATAATACGCAAAAGGCTCCTCCGTAATGAGGTTACTTCTCTTTGGAACAACGAGTTCCATTTCTATTCCCTCCCTACTCAATGCACCGGCCATTTCCATTATCTGGACTCCGTGCGCCTTTTCGGTCGGCATTCGAATGTTTGCGACATAGAGTATCTTTTTCATATCCTATTTAATAAGGAATAGCGAGTATCCGCTCACTTGGTTGCTTCTTATCTTTCCCGTTAATCTGTCGAGGAGATAAAAGACATTACAAATGAACTTGCTTCTTCCGAGCGGAGAGATCTTTATCCATGTTTCAAGCGCGCCACGGTTTGACTGTAATTCCATATGCGCAAATGGCTTCGATAAGAGCTCGAGCGTGTCCTTCGTGAAGCGCCAATAATCGCCATAATACCCCTTCTCCGCGTGATAATAGAACAGGAACGGCACATAGATGTAACAATAGCCACCGGGCTTAAGCGCGCGATACATCTCCTGAAATGCGAGGATAGGATTCTCGACATGTTCAAGCACCGCGATACAGATGATCGCATCTTGTGAGTTGTCGGCAAACGGGAGCGCATGAATATCACCAACGATATCAGGATTATAGTCAGGAACAGGGTCGAGCACTTTGTAATCAACATTG
>DAIUCR010000034.1:0-7822 GCA_036846065.1 Patescibacteria group bacterium
TATACAAGCCATTTGAATTGATTATTACGTCGCAAAAGATATATTGTGCGACGTTATTTCTTTTAAGCACCAAAGCGCTAAAACCTCATTCCCTTTCTTATTGAGGTCAGTATCAAAAAAGAGCATCAGACGTATATCAATCATCTGATGCTCTTCAAAGTTTACAATGATTATGATGTTCTTATTCTTTCGCTTCTGGAGTGACAGCAAATTCTTCTTTCATATACGGACGAGATAATACCAATATCTCTTCATAGGTCTCTGCGAGCATTTCAGCCTGAGCTTGCGCTCTCAACAAAAGAGTTGCGAGTTTGACTCGACCCCTCTTCCTATCCCCTTCTGCCTGTCGCCTGATCTCTCTCGAAAGTGCACGAAGAATAGCGGGTTGCTGATCGTAACGAAGTAAAGCGATTGCTTGCCCTAATAATGCATTTGAGTTAAGTAGAGACGCAGATATCTGTGTTGGATGGAACTTCATCACAAGAACACCTCCTCTTCTTGAGTGAACTTTCTAGAACAGAGAGTACATCAAAAGTACCCAAATTGTCTAATAGCTCCCTTACAGATCAGGTCATGGTATAATAAAACAATATGCACTACTCATTCTCACTAGTTATAGCTCCCTTACAGATCAGGTCATGGTATAATAGGGGTTGTGCTTGTGTCCACCACGAAATAGTTATAGCTCCCTTACAGATCAGGTCATGGTATAATTTACGGGCGATGAAGTACGATGTGTCAGGGTTATAGCTCCCTTACAGATCAGGTCATGGTATAATACAAGCGAAGGGAGGGAGGAGGAGCAGTTAGTTATAGCTCCCTTACAGATCAGGTCATGGTATAATTAGAATGCTAGGATGATAACCCCACCATCAGTTATAGCTCCCTTACAGATCAGGTCATGGTATAATAATTGCATCCTACACTATGATAGGCTTGGTGTTATAGCTCCCTTACAGATCAGGTCATGGTATAATCTGCTGGAACGAACATTACATCAGTAACAGGTTATAGCTCCCTTACAGATCAGGTCATGGTATAATGAAGCCCTGTGTTAGTGTCCTCACACACAAGTTATAGCTCCCTTACAGATCAGGTCATGGTATAATAATTCGAATGTTGGGCAATATGGCTATGAGTTATAGCTCCCTTACAGATCAGGTCATGGTATAATACAAACGCGCAGATAGTTCGTAGTTCCCGTGTTATAGCTCCCTTACAGATCAGGTCATGGTATAATAACAATGTATTGTGCGACAAGGACGGAACAGTTATAGCTCCCTTACAGATCAGGTCATGGTATAATCGTGAGGCAGAAGGATATTTAAAATATTGGGTTATAGCTCCCTTACAGATCAGGTCATGGTATAATGCAACAGGTGGTTTAGCTTTTGCGTTGTGTGTTATAGCTCCCTTACAGATCAGGTCATGGTATAATCATTTTTTCACTGTCCAACCGAGATAACTGTTATAGCTCCCTTACAGATCAGGTCATGGTATAATATATAGGCACAACAACAATTTCAGACCTTAGTTATAGCTCCCTTACAGATCAGGTCATGGTATAATAAGATAGATTTGACTTCCGAGGTTGAAAATGTTATAGCTCCCTTACAGATCAGGTCATGGTATAATAGAGCTACTCAACACCAATAATACGGACGCGTTATAGCTCCCTTACAGATCAGGTCATGGTATAATATCAATAACTACATTTGAAATGCCCATTGTGTTATAGCTCCCTTACAGATCAGGTCATGGTATAATCTAACACAGGGCTTCCGACAGCGTGCGGCGTTATAGCTCCCTTACAGATCAGGTCATGGTATAATGAAGCGGATCACTAGCCCTGCAAGAAGTACGTTATAGCTCCCTTACAGATCAGGTCATGGTATAATACAAGGAAATACACGAGGTTAGCTCAAAAGTTATAGCTCCCTTACAGATCAGGTCATGGTATAATTTATTGTGTACGCTTTGTTAGAATACATGAGTTATAGCTCCCTTACAGATCAGGTCATGGTATAATTCCTCTCACAAGCACAGTATTTTAGTAGGAGTTATAGCTCCCTTACAGATCAGGTCATGGTATAATTAATCGCAAAAATACCCCTCAACTACAAGGTAAAAGGGGTATTTTTGTATTTAAAAATCATATTAGAATAGCAAAATTTGCTTGTTTGTGATGCGATTTTCTTGAGGTTTTTTCTCCCCCGTTAATATCTCCGCTTCAGCAAACTGCTTGTTTGTGACCGTTATAACACGAACGGCACCCCTTCGAGGTGCTACTCGACGAAGTCGTTTTGTGTGAGCATGCACCGCATCAAGATTTGGACAAATACGTGAATATATAGAGAATTGTAACATATCATAGCCATCACGCAATAGGAACTTGCGAAAATCTGTATATTCTTTCTTGTTTTCTTTGCTATCGACTGGAAGGTCAAACATGACGAGTATGCGCATAAATCGGTTGATCATAAATCATGTGAGCGTGTGCTAATAATCGGAAGCTGAATCAGGGAGTGGTCTCCTTGCTCAGTAGCAGACACGAGGCTCTGCGCCGTAATCTCCATTGCGCGGAGTACGGACTGAAACTTCCCTCCTATCGATATCTCACTCGCAAGTATTCCAACAAGAAGGGAGCGATCTTCTTTTGTAAGCTCACCATCATTGCTTGCAATATTTGTAAACACATGCAAATCCACAATTGGCCTGTATGGCTCAAGCAGGTCGTCGGCAAGGTTGAAGTTATTGAGTTCGCTCTCGTGATGTATCCCCACACTCGAAAGAAATCCGTAAGCGACGAGCGAGCGAGCTATAGCCCCTCGCAGTATTGCATAGCCATAATTCAATCCCCCGTTGATACGGTCTTCCGATCCTCGAGTAGAATTTTCTGGAAGCAGAGTATCAAAATATGCACGCGCGGCAGTTGCCTCTCGATTGAGTGTATCCCCAGAGTCTACTGAGGAAATATAATTGATAAATTCTGGATGAGATTTTTCTGTGATTTCCTCAATCACTATTTTTTGATTGCTTATTTTCTGCTTGATCACTTGTTGCCAGAGTCGCTTTTTGAATGGGAGCGACCATGCGAGCTGTCGCTCAATAACTTTTGACTGCCGAGAGTGTTGTTGGTATGGGAGGAGCATGGCGCTGGGCATATGTCGCTCATCACATACATATAATGCTATTTTGTGTTTCGCGCAGGCATCGAGGATTGCCGTAGTGAGGAGGATTGCTCTACTCTCGAGCACCAAAGCTCCAATATCCTCAAGCGGGAGCCGGTATTCCTCGTCCTGCTTTATAATTATCTGCTCGGACGCAAGCGAAAGCTTCGCCTCATTTGAGACGGTAATGATTCTCCATGACATATATATGGTTTAAGTGGGTAAATCCCTACTGTATTTGCTGGCGAGTTTCCTTGCCTACTTTGTGATATTCTCCGAGAATATCTACCACATATTTATCAATTTTGTCAAGAGTCTTGATACCATTATTCACGAGTGGCATATTTTGATCATGAGGTAAAATATGAATTGCAGCAAGCGCACGATTACAGCCTGAATAGTATCCAAAACGAATATCATCTCCTTTCGTTAATTTAACTAGATCATTTGGATACAAACTAAACTCAAAAGCAAATGTATCATCAATGGTTCGCCAGTCCGCCTCAGCTTTTGCAGTAATCACTTTGTTGGGTAATTCTTTTTGTGCAAAGTGATATGCATATACAGGAATGATATAATATTCATCCTTCCCTTTTTTGTTTGGCTTAGAAAAAATATCGATACGAATCATCGAATCTTGATCGACGAGTGCTTGTTCGTTGTTTACTAAAATCCCCGAGCGTTGTCCTTCGCTTACCATCTTTATACTACGCACGAGTGGCCCCTGAGTGCCATCTTTCCGTGGTTTGTGAACAGGCTCAGTAAAAGCTTTTTTCGGGTCGTCCCCATGAGCCAAGAGTCGTTTACGAAGAATATCGTAGAGTAGTTTATCAGAATTTTTCCCCGACATTTCCTCGAGTTTTTTTAGGTTGATAGAAGAAAGTGGAGTGCGCACAACAGATTCTTGAAATTCCTTGAAACGCCTTGGGCTACGCAGCGTCTCTTGATGCGCACGACCCGTCGTCTTACGTTTTGGCATTCGAGAGACAAAGATAGGATGAATCTGTGAAAAATCTGATGTTGTTTTGTAACCATGTATATTTGATTTGCGTAAGGACAGCTTCTCAACAACATCATCACCCATGCGTGCATCGAGTTCGTCAGAAAACCCCTCCCATGGCTCTGGGATCCTAAGACGATGTTCATGTTTTGCTATTATGCGTTCTTTTGCTGACTGAATGTCTGCTGATTCAAACGGCTTTCCTGTTTCTATATCTGTTACATTAGGTGCAAATTTTTGCGAATGAAGATAATCCACAATCTCCCCCATCTTTGCATGGCGCATAATCCCCTGCACAAGTGATGGGGTGGCAACAGCGACCACTACCGCATCTTGGGCGTGATGACGATTATTTTCTGTTCGATCTTTGTGCAATACCCACCTTTTACGAAGGTATGCAGTAGCTTGCCCATTTACAGTATAGACTCGTTGCTTTTGAGGACCTTCGGTAAACAAGAGCGTATTTTCAATATAGTTTTTCATGTATCGAGCAATGAAACGCGTGTCGTTGAGCGTACGTAGAGTGAGATCGTCCGCAACATATTTTTTAAGCAAAAGATTTTGCTTTTTGCGAGGGCCAATGTTGTGCATTGAATTGACAAGATTTTCAAAACGTTGCCAAGTATCTGCATCTCCACCCATGTATTCATACGGAGTTTTATTCATCTTCTCCTGATTCCTCATCTTAAGTACGAGCACTTTATTACTGTAACTGTCGTTAAAACTACGGCTAAATGGAATAATGTGATCTATCTCGGTGTATCCATTATCAAAGAGACGAATCTCGTCGATACGCTCCCCCGAATACATACATTGCCCATTTTGCTCATTCCAGAGACGAAATTTGATGATATCTTGCCCACGAGGATTTTCAAGCTTGTAGAGTTCATGAATCTTTGCTATTGCTCGCTCATTCCCCTCTTGGTTTTGCTTCTGCTCCTTTTGTATCTTCATTCGTTCTTTGAAATTCTTCGCAAGATCTCTTCCTAGTTCGATATGCACCTCGGATGGAGAATCGTATTTATCAATAATAGCATTCACCACTTTGATTGTCTGCGCGATTGCACGGCGAGCAACAGGATTAGTAATAGAGTGGTCTTCCTTATCCAGTGGGCGAAGTTTGCGTGCGCGCGTTTTTGCTCGGTCTGTGTATTTAGGGTCAGCTTTTGCGCAAGCAACATCGTACGTATCTCCATTTTCAAGATGAGGAATGATCTTACGCAAAGCCTTAAGGGAAAGATGCCCAAATTTTGTGAAAGAAAGACCAAGAAGCGCACTCACCACTGGTCTTGGGATGCTGGGTATTCGTGTATTCAGTTGAGCAATAATATCTTCATCAGTTTTATAGAGCGTAAAAATCTCACCGATGGCATCTATTACATCATGTTGTTTTTCAATTTGTATCCAAAAAGCGGAATCAATTTCTGAAACAGTTTTCCTTATTGTGTAGTAGTCCGACAAAGATGGAAATTTTGTCTTTTTTTCAATCTCTCTCCGTAACTCTTCCGCAGTTTTGGTCTCAAGTTCTTTACGTTGAACAAAATAATTTACCATATTGAAGCGGTCTACATCAGAGAGTTTGAGCTCTAATCGGATCTGTGCATACTGCACGTCTTTATGAGAGAAAATAAATGCAATCATCTTCGCACGTTCCTCACTCGTGAGTTTACGCTCCGTTCCCGTGTCGGTATTTTTTATCGTAAGATTATTGAGTCGTTGAAGTACATTGAAGTACTGAAAACTATACGTTGCCTTTGCGGCACGAATTTCTTCTGGCTCAAAAGTGCATGGGCCAACAAGTTTCAGTATTTGATTACCTGACGCAAATGGGCGTTGATAGACAAACACCCCCGTCTTTTTCTCAAGGAGCTTACTGATAAAACTATCAGTAACTAGAGTGTTCCCCAGTGAGCGCTGTGCGTGAAGAATTTTTCCTAATTCATCCTCGAGCATTTCTCGAAGCACGCAGTGTTTATATGAACCTGCTTTGTTTCGCTTTGCTTCAGTAAATACACTGTCCTTGAAGAACATTTCACCAACGGTGCGGTAGCCACGAAATGCCATGAGTTTTTTATTTTGCGCAACGCCATCGAGCACAGCCTTCCCCTCACGCACATCCTCCCCATCTCCTTCAAGCACATTCTTTCTGTTGCTTTTGTATCCACGTCGCTTAGCGAGATGATAGACAGCAATAAAAAGATCTTCATTGGAAAGTAGCCTGTCGAGTCCCTCAGCACGAAGTCGGTATGGGTCATTTGGTCGTGCGTGGGTAATGCCCATTTGTCCACGAGTGAGAAATTTTGCTTTTTCAAAAATCGACTTCACTCTCTCAAGACGAGACCCTCGGCGAGCAAGGCGTCTGCGCATACTACGGGCATCACGACGTGGTTTTGCCAACGATTCCCCATCCTTTTGATTTTCTGCAGATTCAAAGAGGCGGACACCCAAATCCTGTATACGATTGCGTTCAGTGTCGATGACTCCCCAGCCCACTGATGAGGTGCCGATGTCGAGTCCAATAGTATACTTCATATTGAAATAATAAAAAATAAAAGAAGACGACCCGGTACAAAAGTATCGGGTCGGAGCTTCGCGGGATCACCCGAAAGTGACCCTTATTATAGCAACCGTACAGATCAGGTCATGGTGTAAACTAATCTTTTCAATTGCTCTCTTAGTATAGATCCATGTTTTTAAAAATGCAAATTTACTTCAGAGTGCGCACAAGGATCAAGCATCACAAAATCTGAATGTCGTAAGAGTATTATAGGTCGAACCAGTCTGCGTCATTTTTGACTCCATAAGACACATCTGTGTGATCTCCATAGATTCTCTTTCGTGACCTACGCTTCTCAGTTCTGGGAGCACCTTCGGTTTTGCTTCTTTATTGAAACGCGCAAGTGTCACATGAGGAATTGGCTTTAGAGTTTCCAGCTTCCCGAGAATATACGAAAGCTCTTCGATGGCGCGACCAGCAAGAACTCCGTAGTTAATGTCATCCTTCCACCTTGCCCATATCATTGATGGAGACTTGCCTTCGGGGCCGTACTCAACACCCTTAAATTCAAGAGAAAATGGCCGCTGGATAGATGCTATCTCAGAAAGTGCATCGGTTATTTCGGGAATAAGATCTTCCTCTACAGCACCAAGAAATACAAGGGTCATATGTAAATTCTCTTTTGTCGTCCACTTAGAGAAGTCATCACCTGTATGTGACTCCTGATATTTCATATACACGTCACTCCATTTTTCTGAGATAGGAAACGCAACGAAAAGAAGTTTGCTCATAAGATAAGTAAATTATTTAATATGTAGTTTTTTGTCGGGCTAGGCAGAATCGAACTGCCACCGCATGCACCCCATGCATGTAGACTACCACTATCCGATAGCCCGAAATATCTTTTATCAACTTTATACCAATATCCACATTCGTGCATGCACACCAATGATGGGATGTAGACTAACCACTATAAGGTAGCCCGAGAAACACTCTTTAGAAACTTTACACAACTATCAATATTCGTGCATGCACACTAATGATGGGATGCAGACTATCACTATCCGATAAACTCATCGCATTCTTGCAGACCGCGCAACCATCCGAACAAAGTGGAGTATAACAAAAAATAAAGAAATTGCGAAAAACTCACCA
>DAIUCR010000035.1:0-2043 GCA_036846065.1 Patescibacteria group bacterium
CGGCTTAATTGACATGTTCGGTATCCGCTTGTGGAATCCAGGTGTTAAACTTTCGCGGCCACCCTTGCCACTTGACGAAAAGCTCGGTTTCGCCTTCGCGATTCTTTCGTTTCCGTAAAACCTTCTCAACGAGGTAACGGTTTTTCGTGATGGGTTGCACTTCCTCTGGGTACCAGGAGCCTTTCATTTCCTCGCCCCCTGTGTCCGTCAACTTATATACCCTTCGAGGATTGTCTTTGTCACTCTCGACCAGGAAGTGTTCTTCACTCCAGTTCGGGAGGTACCCCTTCTCGAATGCGCCTTTGATATTGCTGATGCGCACCATTTGACCTTTGCGAACTTCGGTTTTTCGTCCCTTGCTGCCATCTCCATAAAGGCGAACCCAGATTTCGTTCTCGTCCTTCTTGCGCACTTCGTTAGGCGCGCGCCCAATCGATCGGTGGTACGAGTTGTTATAGGACTCGAGGAGTTTGGGGAGGATGTCAATGTATCGTCGCGTCTGATGCGCGGTAAAATAGGTCCAGATGCGCGACTTAATGGTGCGATTAAACCGTTCCACAACGGCCGCTTTCTTATCACTCCTTGAGACAAAGTGGTGGATGCCTTCCTTTTTCATCAGACCGAGAACATCCTTGTTAAGAAACTCTTTACCCGCGTCCGTCTGTAAGCGAGCTGGTTTTCGCGGGGCGGCCTCTCTGAACAATTGCTTGAACGCCTCGAGAATGTCCTTCGCCGATTTGCTCTTAACCGGTATCGCCCAGGCTTTCTTACTGAACACATCGATCACAGTGAGTATGTACCGATGTCCGCCGTTTTTCCTGCTTAGCGCTTGCATGTCCGCCAAGTCGGCTTGCCATTGGGCATCAATGCCTTTCACGTAAGTCGGGTTGCGCTCAAAGTTTCTTCGCACCCGTTTGTGGAGCGAGTACGCCTGTTGGTCACTCAAGAATCGCTTAACTTTTGCTCGCGTGAGACCCTTGATGTTCGCTTTCTTACCGCTTCGGTACAGTTTCTCCACACCTCCATAAGACCCCGGGTCTTGCGGGTCATAGTAGATCTCCTTCAGTTTGTCATCCATGACGAGTTATGGGTGGCGGTGGCGGTGGTGGTAATGCTCGGGGTAGCTGAGAGTGGTTTTGACAGAGGGAAACCGGCAACTCCACCGGTGTCAATCAATGTGCCCAAGTTAAGCACACTCTGTAAGGTATCGATCACCTGTTGCGGAACGTCTTTTTCCTTGGGCGCGAAGAAGTTAAACACGATGATGACCACAAGGATGAGCGAGATGATGGCGATAATTAACGAGCGAAGCCAGATAATCCCTTGTCTTAAATAGCCTTCCATTTTGGCCACCTCGTCTCTAACGCCATCTACCTGGTCCCTTACCGCTCCCAACTCAAAGTTAATTCCGTCAATCTGATCTCGGGGTGGATGAGCCATAATTAAGTAGACGTGAGAAGTTTAAGAATTCGAGAATTTAATCCAGGTTGAGAAGTCCAACGCTTTATATAGAGAGCGAGAGTGACACAGAGAGCGAGAGAGCGAGAGAGAGGGTGATCTAATCGAGAAGACTCAAATGAGGAGGATGTTACACTTTGCGCAAGACGCTTGAATGATGGGAATGAGGGAATCGAGAGAGGTGATTGGTTGGTTGTGATGGATGAGCTTAACGGCCTCAGTGCTAAACTGCCTACGGTAGAGGGCGCGACGCAGAGGCATGCACGCCGGAGTGAGAACGGAAGGAGGTGGAATTAGAGGTGCGAGCAGAGAGTCAAATGAGTCGAGTACATAGTCAAGAGCCTCGTCAACAGAAAGAGGTGGGAAGGACTCAATAGGAAGAGTTGCGATTAGCTCAGGTGTAAGAGACGTTACGGACTCAAATGAAAATGGAGGTGCAGAAGTAGGAAGAGGAGGAAGAGGAAGAGGAGCAGCAGGTAGAAGAGAAGTAGTGGGTGCAGGAGGAGGAGGAAGTTGAGGAAAATCAAGTTTACGTTGTTTGGGTTTGCGAGTGATAGGACGCGGAACAGCAAAGTTAGGAGGAGG
>DAIUCR010000035.1:2143-4721 GCA_036846065.1 Patescibacteria group bacterium
AGTGCATGGGTAGTCACGAGTGTAGGAATCGGTTGAGAGGCGATTGTGCGCGATCGCTTTTTCTTGTCGTTCGAGCGCACTCGCTTTCGCCTTTTCGCTTTCGGCTTCGCCTTCGCTTCGCCTGCCGCAGGTGGGAGTTGCGCAAGCAGATCGGTGGCGATATTCTCAATCTCGTCGTCGGTGAGATCACCAAACGCCTTGTCCCACGCGTCCGTTAAGAGATTATTAGTAGTCGTCGTCGATGTTGATGCACACGTCGTCATCTAAAGTGGGCAGCATAGGCGGGAAAAATCGATAAAGTTTGCTTAAATAGGAGCACATAGGTACTTAGAGAGAGAGACAATGAGTAAAGTGGTGACGTACCAGAAAGAGGACTCTTCCGTTTGAGTTGCCTTCTCAGAGGTGCTTGTGGCACTTGTTGCGTTGGCACTTGCAACCACGGAGGGAGTTGCGGAAGCGGGAGGTTCGCCTGCTCGCAGGTCTTCTTGATATACTCGACCGCGTCCTCGAGAGTCGGCACTGTCTGCGGTGCTACTGCAGTCACTGCCCTCGCTTTTGTCTCCTTCGTCGGTGTGGAGGTCGCTTCGCGGGAGTTCGCTACCCGATTCTGGATCTGCGAGAGAGCTTGGCTGTGCGCTTGATTCGTCGCTTCCTGTTCCTCGTTTGTCAACTCCTGGACGCTCTCGTCTAATTCGGGAATAATTTCGAGGAATCGTTTCCACGCGAATAACGGAAAGTAAACTCCTTTGTTCTCCTTTGTCCCTTGGTTGTCCTTGGGATCGTAGTTGCGATGCAAGCCCACTAAGTAACGAGGACCAGATTTGAGGATGCGAAAGGTTACTCGACCGTGAGTTGTCTTGTGCACAAATAAGGATTTCACGTTCTCGAATTTGACATCAGCCATTAAATAAGTGAAAATCGGCTTAGAACGGAAAATTCAGAAACTTGAGTGAAATAATTGACTTAAGCTTGTGCACACGTGTTTATATGGGAGAGAGAAGTGTGGCTCTGGACACGTGTTTCTAAAAATAGCTCATGGTGGCATTTCCACTTTAAGAAATGGCACGCGACCTTTGACCCGTGTTACTAAAAATAGCCATGACCTCATGACGTCATCGCTAATTGGTAAACAAGTTTATGACCCGTGTTTCTAAAAATAGCTCCTAGACCGAGAACGTCATCGGGCACACCCACTCACTGTCTGGCTCGTGATCGCGACTTAATCTCTCTCTACTTAGGATTCTAAAAGGGTACCAACGGTAAAAATAGAGGACATACCGAGCAATAATTGCGGCACTTGGTTGATGCGTGTATTGGCAGAAGCAGGGAGGGAGATAGGCGTTGAAAGTCGGTTGATAGGTGCGCACTTTGTTGCGAATGGTTTCCACGAACTCAGGATCGTAGAGTAAACTCGACCATTGACATTGATCCTCGTTCATGATTTCGGCGATAATGCCCTCCATCTCGACTTTCGTGGTCCATTGCGCTTTCTCTTTCCACATCAGACGGAACACGCTGCGTAAGCAGGTCTCGCACACGTGTCGTACCGCAGTGTCCCAGAAATGATACACCGCGTCCTTCCATTTCATGCCTTGTCGAGAAGCGCTAAGGTCCGAGTAGATGATGCGCGTCAGATGAAGCTCGAAGGCGGCAATCATAATCGAACGAAGCTCCTTGTTTGCCTCGGTGATCGGGTAGAGAACGGTGGTCAGGTCACGAGCGGGCACTGGTGGCATCCCATTTGACCACCCATCGCTAAGATCCTCAGCATCCCCTTGTTCCTGTGGCGCATCAAGGGGTTTGTCTTCGTCTCGGATCAGATGGTCCAAGTAAAACTTCTCGAGTTGGGGAAGGTATTGATGCCCCCACCACCCATCCTTCTCCACCCGAATGATGAACAGGGTATTCTTCGGGGTCCAGATGCAGAAGTCACACCAAGGGACATTAACCGCGTACATTGCCCCTTGCACTTGGTGATAGTAGTCCGCGTTCCGTTTGAGATGCCCGTGCTCGTCGAGATAGGGAAGCACGGACCACATGTACGTCGAGCTCATCCGCATATCGCGAATCGAGTAGGGACACTTGATCTCGACGATGCCACATGGTTCGGTTGCTCGCGGGTGTGAGAACACGAGACCATCGGGGGAGGCGCCCATGCACCCGTTCGAAAACAACCAGAGGCCCGTCGGCTTGACGATGTACTTGCTTTTGGTTTGCGAATAGTGAAACATGCCATCCGCCTCGTGCTCGATGCCCCAACGAATGGCGGGGATATGACTCAAGTCCTTCGGGTAGTAGAGCGAATCTCGAATGCGCCGGATGTTTGCTTGATGGGGATTATAACGGGCGGAAATGGCTTTCCCAAAGATAGAGGAAGTGAGTTTCCCGGACCGCATCCTTTGCCAGTTAGGATTATCCCGTTGCCCCGTTGTCTCAAAAGCGATTTGCTGAATCTTTTTCCATGGGATGGGCACATCGAGACGATGCTCTACTGCTGCTGGATTCATTACTCGTTGTGGGGTGTGAAGAGGAATTGACGTAAGAATGGATTTGTGATGTTGGGATAAGATGTGGTGGT
>DAIUCR010000035.1:4821-6747 GCA_036846065.1 Patescibacteria group bacterium
TGGTGTTGGTAGTCGCGGTAGAAGACGAACCTGATAAGAAAAGAAAGCAAAGAGAAGTTAATTCAGATGACGTAAACCAACTCGTCATTATATAGGACAAAGGAGAATGTGGAAACTTGAGTGTTTCTATTTTTAGCCACATGACGTCATTATTGCGCAATATTAGGAAATCCCATACCGAGAGTGGCATTTTGGCGCATTAGTTTGGGTCGATGAGTCGCGTTGCGATCACTTGCCGATTGCACTTTGGGCACCACAAACTTAAGCGGCTCACCAAAAGGCTCCTCGCCTGAGCTTGTTTTTCGAAACTCCCCAAAGGCTTGACGCATTCGTTCGAGACACGAGTGGTTGTTTAACTGGGACAGGAGGACTGGAAGTCTACAGTTGGTGCAGTACACACGGTGTTTGGGACAGTTGGGGTAGTGGTCGGTCTCCAGATTCGCTGCCTGCATGACCACAGGGCATCCCTCGTTTGGGCACTGAATTCTTCGTTTGGGACATTCGCTGACTTGATGATCGCTGACGACACATGGGTTCTCTGTGAATCCACATTTGTTTGGGCAACGGACCACAATTGTTTTAAAGATTCGAGCCAGCAGTGGATTTGTCAGCGGGAAAGGAATGACGTCGCTGTCCATGTAATGCTGTCGACACACTGCACATTGATATTTTGTGGGTGCCCTATTTCCCCATTCCACAAGGCACACTGTGCAATAAACATGGCCACATTTTTCGAGATGCACTGGTGCGCGCGGCACGCACATACAGACGGGACACAGAAAGAAATCGATGTTGCCACTGGGAAACACATCCTTTGAGGAAAAGCCAGTCTCGAAGTCCATTGTGCCTGCCTCCACACATGGAATTAGTAGTGGGAGCTTGGGTTTGTTTGTGGGATGCTGTGGGAGCTTGGCCGTGTCTGTGGGATCCTGGTGCACGGTGAGAAGCGCGGCTGAGATGGATAACGGAGGGAGAATAAGATCTTGTCGCTCGCTCATGTTTCGATAAAATTAAGAAGATTCAGAGAAGTTATTATTGTGACACGCGCCACCCATTGCTTTTTATATTGAGGAAAAGGCTTTGGCCTTGGGCACATGTTGCTATTTTTAGCAACATGACGTCTTCGTGGAGATGACGTCAACGATATCGTCATCGATAACGAGCGGAGGTGGCGATGGGATTGGCAATTCGTCTTCTTTCGCTCGAGCACACTCGACTGGGACTGGTTGTTTCTCTTCGGGGTCCATCTGCCTCTTTGCTTTCTTGGTAGCGGGCATTGCCTCGTCGTCGGGACATTGATCGAAGTTCACCTTGCTAATCTCCATAAAGAGCTGAACCGGACGAAAGCGCTGCATTGCGATGTACGCCTCGTGTGGCAACTTGATGGGCACCACGAACTTCTCCATGTCCTCTTGGTGCAATGCGCTTCGCACATCGATAACACCGTTCCACATCCTCGTCATATTGTCATAGATCGGCGTTTCACCTTTCATGAGATGCTGATTGTAATGCTGCTTGACACCCGAGATACCAAACGCGGGCATCGTGATTGGTTTCCGACAGAGTTTGCACACCAGAAAGCATTCCACCCGCTCCCCGTCGATGAAAACGTAATCATAGATGGTGCGATAGCGCGCACCCGGTTGCATTGCTTCATAGGTGAGTCGAGGCGACTTATCGAGGAGTAAACGCTGAAGTTCGGGTTTCTTGATCGAATTTCGCCGTTTCTCCTTCCACGCCTCAGAGGCAAATTTAGGTCGAGTCCACGCGTCAGATGCCATCTCAGTAGAAAATTATTAAACTTGAGAAAATAATTAAGCTTGAGAAAATCAAATATCGCATTTATATAGACTTGGCATTGTGCCACTTTCTTAATGTGGCACACTTTCTTAATCAACCAATCAGAATCGAGGAATCGAGTAAGTA
>DAIUCR010000036.1:0-1704 GCA_036846065.1 Patescibacteria group bacterium
TTTAAACCCACACGAACATGTGGGTTTCTTTTTACCTCCAAATCGTTATAATGGGCCGATGAATATCGTGACCGCGCTCGAAACGCTTGCTGTCGAGCAACTCAAGGAAGATCATGATGAAGTGATCGAGACCGTACTCTCGAAACTCTTCATTCGCGGCGACGAGGTGCACAAAGCATACAAACACCGCACTGCCGATTTTGCCGATCTCAAAGATAAGGAAACCCGCAGAGAATACATCGCTGAAGATTTTTTCTGGAACAATGCAATGGCGCCGGAAATATATAGAGAACTCCGCTCGGTGCGACGCGAGGGTGATCGATTTGTACACACTACAGATGATACAAGTGAAGACTGGTACATCGTCATGAAGAAGATCGATCGCAGTCGCGACCTCATGCGCACACTTGAACGTGGCGCACCAAAACGTGAGGAACTTATTGAATACGTAAACACATTGCAAGAGCGCCTTCGCGCGCTGACTGTTGCGCGCAAAGATGGCCTACAAGAATTCTTCAAGAAAAATACGGAACATGTGTTAAGTGAGGTAATGGCAACACGCGACTGGGCATACACAGCAGACAAATTTCTTTCTCGCGAAGACATTGATCGCGCAGTGACACTCATGAGTCGAGCCATTGAAAGAGAGGCGTATTTTAATGAGGAGATACATACCATCTCTGTGGTCATTGATACGAATGGTGAGAACATTCTCTTTCTTGAAGAGGGTGTCACATTCATCGACGTCATGCCACCAAAAGACGCGTGGCGCGTACACGACGAATACTTTATCGTATGTCGCACAAGCACCGACATATCGGCGCTTCAAGGCAAGAAGCATGCCGACATCCTTCATGAAACCTTTATAACCCACGGCACTCCTCCTGGAGAAATCGTGCGCATGGTCTACGAGATCGCCGCGGGCCTCATCCAAGTGCCATACCGCCAAATGATCGGACGTGAGGATCTTGCCACAAAATACGCAGACTTTATACGCTTGCGATGCGATGACCTTGCTGATGCGCTTGAAAAGTAAGAAGAAATAAATTACAGGACTTGCAAAATCTGTAATTTATGGTAAAATTTGCTCCAGCAAGTAACCCATAAACTCTACGCAAAGAAAGGAGGCTTCATATGACGATCGGAATATCGTGGGAAGAATTTTTCACCATACACGAAAGTAAGATCGCTGGTTCCCTCTTCTTTGCATTTCAAGGAGAGTTTGAATATACCGGAACAGTACACTCAGTGCGCGATCATTTTCCTCGCTCACAACACCTTCGGATTATACTCAGGAATGTCAGTTGTCGAAAATACGAAGAGACGAGGGAGTGGACAAGATTCGGACACTCCATATGCACCATTCGTCGCAAGGTGACCCACTTAGAGGAGATCAAAAAGGGAGTGTTCTCTCTTCAGCTTGATGATACGCATCACGCATTTGTCATTCTCAGGGAAGCGCAAGAATTAACACTCGTCGCATGAAAACAGAACCCGGCTCACTTGCCGGGTTTTACAATACGGAATTTACTGCGTCTCGGAAATATCGAGCACATCCTGTACGTTCCAATTCTCTCGGCGGAGATCCATGACCGCGCGAGCAACCTTGTCCTGATCACCTCCGTAGATCTTGAATGTTTGTTTGCTGCTATTTACCACAATGACCATCTCGAAGGTCTCATTATTCACCTTCTTTAATTTTAC
>DAIUCR010000036.1:1804-6638 GCA_036846065.1 Patescibacteria group bacterium
ATCAAATACTTCACCTCACAAGAACCCACGTTGGACTCTTCATCGACGGCGAAGAAAAACGACGCGGAATGATCATTGGCGTCAATCTTGCTCCTGCGGATATAGAGTATTCAGTGATCATCGAGATCGATTTCAGTGAATATGAAAGTTGTGTTCTCGGCTACAGCGATGAACAGAAGAACTGGGTGATCATCGATAAATATGTCTTTGATGATCTCTGGCGCAAAACAATGACAACGGGCGTTGTTGAAGTGAAACGCACAATACCCGCAACATATGACGGACAATAAACGATCACCCCCTAGCCCTCGGCATGGGGGTTTCTTATTGAGATTGAGCTTCCCTACTTCATCTCCTCAAGTCGGAGTGTTTCAAGATACAACTCCTCAACCTTTGCGCGCGCCCACGGGGTCCTTCTTAGGAATTTCAAACTTGAATCGATACTTGGATCTTTCAAAAAACAATTGATCTTTACGTGCTGTCCCAAGCCCTCCCATCCGTAATATGCAAAGAGATACTCAAGCATGATCTTAAGCGTCTTGCCGTGGAGAGGATTAGTGGAATGATCGATCATATTAATGTGCTATGAAGGAAGCACTCCAAGGCGCTTCATCTCCCAGAAACATTTTGCGGTCGCACTAATATCAACCGCGGCATTATGTGCCTCAGGAAAACCAGTGCCAAATAATTTTTGATGGAGCTCGGTCAGCTTGGGCCATTTGTATCCGTATGGACCATCGATGGCACAGAAATTTACCGAACTTTGCATGGTGCAGATCTTCGATTTTCCATCGAGAATGTTCGTCGCGCCAAGTCTCAAGAATTCTGCCCCAACGATCTTCTCATCGAAACTCATATTGTGAGCAACGAGAAACTCCGCCTGACCCATGGCGTTGTTAAATTTTTGAAGCACCTCTCCGAGCGGAAGACCTTCTGTAAGCGCACGCTCTGTTGATATTCCATGAATACGTGCGGAGTCTTCGGGGATGATAAATCCCTCGGGGCGAACAATGAGATCACCAGCGTCGGTCTGATTCCCTTCTGCATCAAAAGACAGCCATGCGAGTTGTACAAGCCTTGGCCAGTTATCCGTATCTGAGACAGGAGCCTTCCAACTCTTGGGTAACCCCGTTGTTTCTGTATCAAAAAATAAATACATATTCCCCATATTAAAGCACGGAATGGATGGTTTCCAAAAAACTGCAACAAAAAGGAGGGCAATAAATGCCCTCCGTGAAATACCTCATTCCGCAGGTAATTTGGCAACATCCAAACTACCGTCATCATTCCTTGCAATACGAACCTTGTCCCTTCGTTCAAGATTTATATCATGAAACAATGTGATGAAAACATTCTCGCCAGTACTGAGTTCGACAAACAGATGTACACCTAATTCTTGTCGTCCTGGTATCGAATAATTATGTTCAACATCCAACACCACACCATCGACACCCTGAGATTCTGGTGGTGACGGAGGAATAAATACTGGAGGAGTAGCAACTATCGGACTCTCTCTTTCCGCATCAGGCGACCTACTTAATGCTTCTGATGGATCAGCCAATTTGATTACCTCCACATGACCATCATCATCAGTTACGATGCGCACCCAATCTCCTCGCTCGAGATTCATGTCATGATATGAAGTTACCGAAAAACTTTTTTGATTATCTAATCCGACAAATATGAGTGCCCCATGCTCCAATACTCCCGGGATAGGATAATCATGCCGAGCATCCAAAACTACACCATCAACACCTGGCGGCAATGGCGGAACTGAGGAAATATTTAACGGAAGAACACTAATAGCATGCGTAGTGTTCTCATTATCAGATTCATCAGCTTTACCTGGAGTATTTAAAGGAGAGTCCCCTACAACGGAAGAAGCACTTGGTGTTGTAACTTTTTCAGGAGCACTCCCTTTTCCCAAACTAAATATCACAAAAAGGAAAAGAGCAAAAAATACTACCGAAACAAAACTATTGCCCGAATCTGGACTTTTCTTAGTAGTGGTTGATTGTGGAAAATAACTAGGGCTCGATCCACTACTGTATGACGGTGTGTCATCATCGTCGGGAGTGATGGAATCATCATCAGGAGGATCGCTCCTAGCGTCATCATCAGATTTTGGATCGATCTTTCCAATGATTGTCCCTAACGATCCGCAACTTGGACAGTTGTCGAGGAAAGTGCCACATTCCCCACAATATAATTTTCCGCAATGAGTCACCTCGTCTTGTAAAAAAATGCCCTCCCCTATATCTGACCCAATTTTACTCAATAGGGTGTCTTTGCACTCATAGAGAAAAGTATCCTTTATCTTACATTCACAATTAGGACACTCTTCCTCATCTCCACTAAAAACGTCCCATGAGCTTCCCATGATATGTACTCCTCGTAATATAAAGAACACGCAAGAAATGTTACCATCTCTCACACTGACAGATATTTAGAATATGTCAAATTACCACATATTACGGAAGGCAACAAAAAGGAGGGCAATAATGCCCTCCGTGAAATACACACACTAATTCCCGATCGGCTTACCCACATCCTCCACAGAAGGAGTAGATGCTGTTGCATTTTCTTGAGTGCCATCAGTCCGTGCAGGAAGAATGAACCACAAGAGAGACAGAACGAGAAGAAGGAGTAGGAATCCCAATCCTTTCGGCGGCGCACTCACTCGAAGCGGTGAATAATTCTGGGAATCTGCCATAAGGTCATCGTGCGGAGTGGAGGACTGAATATAATACTTCGCCTCCGGATCAATTTTCCCGAGAATGTCGCCAAGTGAGCCACAGTGCGGGCAGTCGTGAGAGTCTTCCGCACAATGCTCGCAAAACACTTTACCACAATGTTCATGCTCGGCATGATGAGTGTCTCTGCACTGATAAAGAAAGTCACCCCTTCGCGTGCTCCCACAATTGGGGCACTCCTCAAGGTTCCCGCTGTAAATATCCAAAAGGCCAGACATGACACATATCTCCTTTGAAGAAAAATGAAATGAGCAAACGCGTGCGCAGGTGGAAGATACTGCTACGTGTAATAATAACAGAAATTTGTGATTTGTCAATCGTTTTACTTGAAACAGTCTTGGATAAATTCGTTGACACAAGTGATGATGTTGCCTAAACTTCGATCAGTATCTTTTTACACGAAGGAGGGTTGGTCCGATGGAAGAGAGAAAGCAGCTCGGAAGAAAAGTTGTCATCAAGACACACCGCAAACACGGCAATGGCGCAAAAGGCGGCGGACGCAAAGGGCAAACCGGCAAACGCGGTATCATCTACCATATTGCCGGTGATGGCACGCAGACGGAACTCCTGCGCGAAGAAGGGCCAACATTCAAGGATCTGTCGAAGAAACTTTTCAAATCGGGATTTATTCCCCGCGATGTAGCGATCAATCCTTCAGGCACAACGTTCTTTTGATCGACTTCCCCGCCACACATCAACCCCCGAAATTTCGGGGGTTGTTTTTAATGAAGAACAGAAATGCGAATCCAGCACTTTTATTAATTCGCCACCATGCTAGTCTAAGAAGAGACTTCCTTAAGGAGGAAACAAATGGGACCCAACAAAGACCGAGAGTTCCTCGTTCATTTCATATGTGAATCAGACGCCATCGAACGCATCGAGGATGACCCCACGCTTATCCGCACTCAACTGCGCAACAAGAATATTCGTGGACATGTCGGCGCATTTAACTACCTCAGGGCCTGTGCAGAAAAAAGAGAACTCGTGACTGCAGATATGATAAAGAAAGTGCAACGCCTCATCGTGAGCGAACAACCAAAAAAGGGCGCACACAAGCTTGCCAAAGGAGACCGTGGTCATTGGCGCACTCGGAATGTGTGGGTGGGTGGACGACTCTGCGAAGATCCAATTTTTGTTGCCTCGTACATGTTGGCACACGTTGCAAATATCGCACATTGGCAAAAAACATTTCACAACAATGGAGCGAAAGAGAACATCGAGATCATCGCTCGACTACACCTTCAATTCTTGATCATTCATCCATTCATTGATGGTAACGGACGCACATCACGTGCACTCGCGTACTATCTCTATATTTTTGCAGGACTTCCGCCATTTGTCTTCACCGCACACGATCGCTACGAAACGTATTACCCCTGCTTCGCTGATCCGCAAGATCCGAGTGCTATGAAAAACTACTTCCTCACTCGCAGCGCGCTTGTAACCCTTTAAAACCCCAAAATTTCGGGGTTTTTGTTTTAATACACAAAGATCATCTTCTGTTTTTTAAATCAAGAAACATTACGACACATTGACAAATTACTAAAATGGTGATATAGTTATCGAGGAATTTTGTGATTCACATCAACTTTCAAGTGAGGGAAAAATGAACACCGCACAGAGACTTTCCGAATCAAGATCCGAAGAATCTCGAGTAAGGCGCATACGTGCGCTAGGTCTTCCTGAGACAGCAACATGGGAAGAGATTGACGGGTATCACTCGGAGGCGCGGCGCAAACATAGCGCCAGTAAATTGGGCCTCCCTGAAACTGCCTCATGGGAAGAGATCATGGCAATGAACTCTGAGGAAACTCGGAAAAAATGCGCCATCGAAGAAGGCCTCCATGAGGAAGCGACATGGGAAGAGATCGTCGATAAACGATGTCAAAACTAAACAAATGCCCCGACCAAAGTCGGGGCATTATTATTTCCCTACAGTATTTTGAAAATAATCGGGCACCACAAGAGTACTTCCATTGTTTCTAAAAAGGAAACCTTTTAAGAAAAATTGGTCGCACCACAAGAGTACTTCCATTTCTATCTCCCTTTGGTCGTAGAAATTAGGTCGCTGTCCCGGTTTT
>DAIUCR010000037.1:0-2037 GCA_036846065.1 Patescibacteria group bacterium
CAGGAAGTATTGCTGTTGATTTTGGTTCGTCGGGGACAAACATTATGATGGGTAGATCAAATAGTTCTACAGCATCTGCTGGGAATAGTATGGCGATCGGTTTTCAGAATACGGTGACGGGTACGGTTGCGAATACCGCTATTGGTTGGGGTAATGCTGTTTCTTCTGCTACGGCGGGTGTTGCTATTGGTAAGAGTAATACTGTTTCGGGTGCGAGTGCTATTGCGATCGGTGCAAATATCACTAACACTATCGGTGGTCTTATGATCGGTCCTTCCGACGCGTCGAAGGTGACCATTCAGACAAACGGTAATGTGGGTATCGGTACCTCCACGACACCGTACAAGTTAATGGTGCAGAACACTTATGGCTCTCTCGCAGACCTCTTCGATGTCTCCACCACCACATCATCCTCCTTTGCAACAAGTTCGCTCTTCCGTATCACTGCCGCGGGTAATGTCGGCATCGGCATTGCCGCTCCAACTGCAAAGTTGCATGTATCTAGTTCGCTTACGACGAATGGTCAGATCGGGGGGCTGAATACCGATCTTAGTGCAACTCTTCCCGGGGGGAGTATCTATGGAAACAAGACGACGCTCTCGGGGAGTATTGGGCTTGTTCCTTCAGCAACGAATGTGTATCTTGATCATATTTCTTCATCGGCGTCGTGTCTCGGATGTGGGTTGTCGAGTATCTATGGCTCTTATGTGACCTTTGCGTCAGATCTTTCAAATACTACAAAATACGGATATTACACCGATGGGTATGGCGCAGCGGGAAGCGCAACGGCTTTTGCTGCAAACCTTAATGATTCAGTGAACTCCATTGGTTATACCGCAAGCTCCTCTGGTTCATTTGTTGGTAATTTCCTAGACTTTACTCAGGCGGGAAGTTCAAAATTCATCGTAAGAGGGAGTGGTAGCATCGGCATCGGTACTTCAACTCCGTACAGTAAGCTCACTGTTGCAACCGGCGACGTCGGCGTGTTCAATGGTGCGATCTGTGCGGATAATGGTGGTACAGTAAAATGCTTCGGTGCACTCACTGCGGGAAATGTCTATGGCGATGGTTCATCATTTGTTGCATCTGACGTCGCGGAAAATTACCCTGTTTCGGATACTTCGATCGATGCGGGCGAGGTGGTCATGCTTGCTCCGGAATTGATCGAAGAGGAGATCGCAAAGCGCGACCGCGACCGCGTAAAATTGAGTACTCTATATAAGGATGAGGCCCCTAATTCCATCAAAGAATCCCTCGATGTTTCGGTTGCTCGTGCGACACAAGGACGAGGCGCAGTGCTCGGTATCATCTCTACAAGACCAGGTGTGCTCCTTGGTGATACGACAGGATTATCACTTGAGACAACATTCAAACCTGTCGCACTTTCGGGTCGTGTGCCACTCAAGGTGAATGCCGAGAATGGTGTCATAGCAAAAGGCGATCGCATTACTATTTCTTCGGTTCCGGGTATTGCCGCTCGTGCAACCGCCACTTCTTCTATACTTATTGCAACGGCTCTTGAGGATTTCATTGGCATGGATAGTAATGCAACGGGGACGATCTTGGCATTCGTTGATCTCGAGCATGACGAAGCTGGTTTGAAATTAGAGCATCTCGTCTCGCTTGCAAGTTCAAGTGAGAGTATTGCAGATGACTCATTTGCGGGGCGATTCTTTGAGCGCATGCGTGTATGGCTTGCTGATACAGCAAGTGGCATCACGGAAATTGCTGCAAATATTTTCCGTGGAAAAGAATTTCACGCTGAAGATAGATTGTGTATCGGACAAGAGGGGAATGAGACCTGTGTAACAAAAGAGCAACTTGATCAGTTGTTGCAGAATCAAATGATCGCAAGTCCCGCCCTTGCACAGCCTCAGCCTGATTCGACAACACCCGTAGACACTACTATTATTGAAACATCTTCCGCAATAACACCCGAGCCCGTCCTTCCTGAGGTGGGCGAGAATACTTCATCAGCCGAACAAGATACACCAGTGATTCCCGCAGAAGAAACCCCTGCTCCAGCTGATGTATCAA
>DAIUCR010000037.1:2137-6229 GCA_036846065.1 Patescibacteria group bacterium
CAAGATACACCAGTGATTCCCGCAGAAGAAACCCCTGCTCCAGCTGATGTATCAATTGTAAGCCCCGAAAGTGGAGCTTAGGTAAATATAACGAATCATGAACCGTACGATCATTACAACAATCTTCTTTATTCTTGTCGCGCCCCTTTTTGCATATGCATCAGAAACGAACGGCACTATTACTACAGGTTTCAGTGCGACAAAGATCTGCAAAGATACCTCGTGTGGTACATATGGAAACATCAATTGGAAGCCAACGATAAGCGGCAGTACTCCAGGTGCAACTGCAGTTGCAATAACTGATAGCGGACTCACGGGACATCTCTGGGGTGATGAGATCGGGTGGGTGAATCTTTCACCAACGGGAAGCGGTGTGACAATGAATGCAAGTACGGGCGAGCTTTCGGGGTATGCCTATGCGAATACGGGTGGTTGGATAAATTTTCGTCCGACGCAAGTTGCGGGTAATCCGCCCGTTGGAGTGTCTATTAATAGTGTTGGAGAGTTCGTGGGTTATGCCTATGTCTCTGGGCTAAATGGGGGATGGATGAGATTCGACTGCACCTCGGGTGCGACATGTATAAAGACCGATTGGCGACCGTTACTAAATAGATATGTACCACCAGTGGTAGCAAATGCTGCGGCGGGCGTTGTTGGTCTCCAGTATGTCACCCAGCCGATACAACCGTCCACGACGACGACAATAACAACCATTACGAGCACGACGACGTGGTGGTTCCCAAAGCCGCTTCCGGGAAAACCTCAATACCCCACAAAGCCCACGACGTATCCAGGGTGGGTGTCATCAAGTACAAATCCCGACCTTTCAGGAAGCACTACGACCGTTATTGATATCGAGGGGCACCCCACAACGATCACTATTAGTGTTCGCCCACGCGAAGGCACAAGTGTTGCGGGAGGAAAATCTCCCGTTGTCACTTCGTCATCAACGCAGATCGGCCGCAATAAAGAAGATCTTCTCGCATATAAATTTATTCCCGAGCGAATGAAGTGGAGAGTTCCAACGTCACGCATCCTTCCTTCTGTACAGGAAAAGACACATGTCACAATTCCTGATGTTGATGGCACAAGTCTCTTGCTTACCATCGCCGCAGGCGTGTTCCTTTGGAAGATGGGTATGCTTGCGGTATTGCTCGCAACTCGCTTATTGAGATAACCCACACCTCCAAGGGGAGTCCTTGGAATAAACTGACTTGGTACTCCGACTACTAAGCTAAGGTTCGGTTGTGTGTGTTTGACAGCGATAAAAAATGGAGTAATACAAGAGAAGGCACACTGTACGTTTGGAGGAAAAAATGACCGACAATCTTCTTGATGCACGACTCCCGCTCGCACTCTCCTGTTTTAAAAATGAACAGAGCGCCGCACGAAAGAAATACGAAGATGCTCCGCTCTGTAAAACGATCACCGATTTCTTACATCATCACGGTGCATCATCGATCATGGTACTCGCTTCGCCCGAGCGTGAAGAGTTGGTGAATCACTTGAAGGGGATGGCCGATGTTCTTGAGCAAACATCCAAAGAACTTCTTGCGGTGTATGGAGTGGAGGATGAATCTGCGCTTTCAGGTATGCAACGTAAGACTTATGATGCACGAATGAAAGCGGTGGTTGAGAGTTTGGATCACTATCCGTGAGGGTGTAAACATGAAGCAATGGCGTCGGAAATTCCGGCGCTTTTTTCTACCCGTATTTTGCTATACCCACGATATCCCCAAATGGCTTAACCACAATATTCCTAGGGGCTTGACCAGATTACTTCCATCTGTATAATGGGCAGTACGTTCATTTCAGTTTTTGAGGAGAACGCATCGGTCTTTGAAAAGCCGTTTTTTATTTGTCAGACGCTTTGGCGCGAGACGAGTGGAAAACTATATAGTGTGTGTTATACAAGAATTATATGCAAGTCTTCGGACTGTGAAACAAAATCGAGAATTTCTGATATTCGATATGAGCTATCGAGGAAGGGGAATTCTTACACATTATTTTCTGTTCTGAATAAGGATAGGAAATAGTATGCTTTCTTTTGTCTCGTTTCACTTTTCTGTAAGAGTTTGATCCTAGCTCAGGATGAACGCTGGCGGCGTGGATAAGGCATGCAAGTCGAGGGGGCGCATCACTTTTATTTTGAGGATTCCAAGGTCCGACCTTTGGAATTTTAAGGTCGGACCTTGATCGAAGTAAAAGTGATGCGTCACCGGCAGACGAGGTAGTAACACGTAGGAACGAACCATGAAGTCAGGGACAACCCGTCGAAAGACGGGCTAATACTTGATAGTCTCGCGAGAGTAAAGATTTATCGCTTCATGATCGGCCTGCGACGTATCAGCTAGTTGGTAAGGTAATTGCTTACCAAGGCTATGACGCGTAGGGGAGGTGAGAGCCTGGCCCCCACCGATGGGACTGCGACACGGCCCATACACCTACGGGTGGCTGCAGTCGAGAATCTTCCACAATGGACGAAAGTCTGATGGAGCGACGCCGCGTGACTGATGAAGCATTTCGGTGTGTAAAGGTCTTTTATGAGGGATGACATAGCGACAGTACCTCATGAATAAGGGGCTGCTAATCACGTGCCAGCAGCAGCGGTAATACGTGAGCCCCGAGCGTTATCCGGAATTACTGGGCGTAAAGTGTGCGTAGGCGGTTATGTTAGTCTTCTGTTAAATCCACCGGCTCAACCGGTGAACCCCAGAGGAAACGGCATAACTCGAGTGTGTAAGAGGTTTGCGGAACTTATGGTGTAGGGGTGAAATCCGTTGATATCATAGGGAACACCAAATGCGAAGGCAGCAAACTGGTACATTACTGACGCTGAGGCACGAAAGCGTGGGTAGCGAATGGGATTAGATACCCCAGTAGTCCACGCCCTAAACGATGATCTCTCGCCTTTCGGAGTATCGACCCTCTGAGAGGCTAAGCTAACGCGTTAAGAGATCCGCCTGGGAAGTACGGCCGCAAGGCTAAAACTCAAAGGAATAGACGGGGACTTGCACAAGCGGTGGATTATGTGGTTTAATTCGATGGTACACGAAAAACCTTACCAGGGTTAGATATTCTAGGGAAAGACTAAGGAAACTTAGTAACTCCGCAAGGACCGTAGAACAGGTGATGCATGGCCGTCGTCAGTTCGTGGTTTGAACTGTTCCCTTAAGTGGGGTAACGAACGCAACCCCTGTCGTCTGTTACAAGTGTCAGGCGAGACTGCCCAGCCCTAAGCGCACAATCACGTTGATTGTGATTGCGAATTTGGGGCTGGGAGGAAGGTGGGGATGACGCCAGGTCAGCATGTCCCTTGATGCCCTGGGCTACACACATAATACAATGGGCGTTACAACGGGCAGCGACACAGTAATGTTGAGCTAATCCTAAAAAAGCGCCCTCAGTTCGGATTGAGGTCTGCAACTCGACCTCATGAAGCTGGAATCGCTAGTAATCGCGGGTCAGCTATACCGCGGTGAATACGTTCTCAAGTCTTGTACTCACCGCCCGTCAACTCAAGGGAGCCGGGAGTGCCCGAAGTCTCACCTCGCGTGGGCCGAAGGTAAGCTCGGTGACAGGGAGTAAGTCGTAACAAGGCACGGGTAGCGGAAGCTGCTCGTGGATCAATTCCAAATTGGGCGTTCAGTCATTCTTCGGAGTGGCGTGAACTTATAGTCGATTGTTTCTCTCGAGAACCAGGGTCATAGTGATACACCCAAAAGGTCACTGCTTAACATGCGAGCGATGCATGTCGGATTTAGTGTTTCCAAATACGTTAGGGAACAGGTGAAACGGGACAAAAGAAAGCATTGAAGATTTGCATATCTTTCTTTCTATAACACACACTATATATCGAAAACACCTCCGAACAGGGGGTGTTTTTGTTTTGTTTACGCCACTTAGTACAAGGTCCGACCTTGTACTTGTTTCCATTCTTTGTTTTATTATTTCAACGATTCGGTAGGGTATTAGGTTTCCTTTAGTACAAGGTCGGACCTTGTACTGATGTTTTATTAGGAAAAATGAGGAAGACTGGGTGAGTGTGACATGATTTTGCAAAAATGAGCGAGTTCTAGGTACAATAGAAGA
>DAIUCR010000038.1:0-3254 GCA_036846065.1 Patescibacteria group bacterium
CTATCGCATGTCGGACCCGCAAGTACTATCTCCGTCCACGTATCATCTTCCTTGCGATCACCGAACAATATCGGATACTTTATTGCTTCGTCGGTCGTCTCAATGAGACCACCGAATTTCCCGATATCGAGATACACCCAACGTGTTCTGTTTGACTCGGATTTCTTTGAGATCATCACCACCTCAGCAACGATCACTCCAGCGTCTGCAACAAGCGAACGCCCTGGTTCGATAATGATGTCGAGTTTTCTTCCCGGAAAATCCTCATAGATGTATTTGAGTATCTCCTCTGCATATGCCGGCACACCCTGCGTTGGTTTGATATATTGCGCAGGAAACCCTCCGCCAAGATTGATACACTCAAGAACAATATTATCTTCCGCAAGTGAATCAAAGAGGTAACGGACAAGTGCAATAGCGGAGTCCCACTGACCAATATCACGTTGTTGGCTTCCGACATGAAACGAAATCCCATACGGAATGAGTCCAAGCTCTTTTGTTTGCTTCACAAGCTGATACACCATCTCGGGATGTGCGCCAAACTTTCTCGAGAGTGGCCAATCGGCCCCGGAGCCATCAAGGAGAAGTCGGAAGTTCACCTTTGACCCCGGTGCTCTCCGTGCAAGCTTTTCGATATCGGAAAGCGAATCCGTGGAATACAAGCGAATACCTTTTTCATATGCATACGCAATATCCACTTCCTTCTTTATTGTGTTTCCATAGCTCATGCGCTCTGCGGGAACACCGAGGCGGAAGAGTTGATCTATTTCATAGCGTGATGCGACATCAAAATATGAACCGCGCTCATAGAGGAGCTTGAGGACATCATCAAGAGGATTTGCCTTTACCGCAAAATAGATCTTTGCGTCCGGCATCGCACGAGAAAGTTCGTCATATTTTTCACCAACTTTCTCAAGGTCGATAATGAGACATGGCGTCTCCTTGTCCTTTGTAAATCCGAGAATGCAAGCGAACTTCTCATCGGTAATAAGTTCCGATGCACGAGATGTGTTTTCCACAAGCCATATGAAAATTATTTTATTAGGAGCACAGTATATAACCTCACAAACTGAGGTCAATGGTGGATAAACCTATCTTGCGCGAAGCAGGGTTCCACGAAGAGAGTGAAAGGCACACGAATACTTCGTCACCCATGCGTAGAACCCGAAAAAGAGCCCAACATAAAGCACATCACCAAGCACCTGAGGTCCAAAGAAAGGAATTCCCGCAACGTACGCAGCAAGAAGCCCAGAGAAGGTATGTGGATACGCAACGCCAAACATCCACACCGCGGCATTGGTCGCAAGATAAAAAAGTGTCGCCCCCGCAATGGGGCGTGCAATGAACATCCCTACTCCATGTTCATTCCTCGTCCCGTATGCAAGTAAGCCCGCTGCGATCATCGAAAGATATACGACGAGCAAAAGCGGGAGAGAGTAAAATCCAAGGAACATATCTCCGATCAGCATACCGAAAAGTGGCACGAAAATGGCGGCGCGCTTCCCGATATGTACGCCGGCAAATATCGCTGCCGCAGAGACAGGAGTCATGTTCCACGGATGCGGTATGAGGCGTCCGATGATCACTATCGCAACAAGAATGGCACCCAAAACAAATTTTGGTGCGTTCGACATGCTATTCATACTCATCAACAGCTGACTTGGGCTCTGCGCCAAGAAACTCGAAGACCACTTCATCCGAAGGACGCAATACGTACGCACTCGCCCCAACAGTACTGTATTCATTATTTACCCAGAATTGCCACCACCTTGTCTTGTCACCAGGTCCGACTCCATTGATCGACTCAATGAATACACCCATTTCACCGCCATAATCTTTGGTTGAAAGCTGTATTGATGATGAAGAAGCGAGCGCCTGTAGTGCACTAAACACAGTCATCCCATCCTGATATGGAACCGCAGGAAATTTCTGCATTGCTTCTCCTGTATCAATAATAACGCTTACTGTCGCTGCCTTGGGTACCACCTGCGCGACGCCTTGCTCTGGCGTAACTTCTTCCTTTTGAGGAGCAGGATAGAAGATGGCAAATAATCCGATCAGGATCGCCAAGCCAACAGCTACTCGTATAAAAATGCTTGAGAACTTTTGCATAATGCGTGCAATTATAATTGTAATGATCGTCTCACTCGCACAATGCGAAGTATTCGTTAATGACGGGATCGGGCTTTATGCCGAAACATATTACCGTTGCGCTACAGCGGAGGAATCACTCATCTTCTCTGGGTTCACCTCACTTCACCTGTCATTATCGATTGACTATAGAGGAATTATAACAGAAAAACTTCCGCACATCGACGCGCGGAAGGGGTTCTTGCAATAAATATGATTTCGTGTTATCATTTTCCCCGCAGTATAGTTCTTTCTACACAACCCACTTGGAGGAGAAGTAAATGAAAAAATCACTTTTGATCGGGCTTTTGTCTGCGGTCATGCTTTCTGTGTCTACGGTGTCCGCAGGTGCCTCGCTACTCAACATCGAGTTTCAAGGAACGGGAACAAGCGTCCCCTACCACGGCCTCTATGCCGGCTACTACGATGTGACGATCGATGGCGAATTGGAACGTCTGCTCTGTGACGACGTTGCACACACGATCTATCCTGGTGACAACTGGCAAGCCCAGGAATTCACTTTTAGCGATATGCAAAATGGCGCGATCGGAAAATTCACCGGACTTGAAAAGTACAGTCAAGCGGGTTGGCTCTTTGGTCAGATGCCATCCATGATTCCGCTCGTGCAAGCGCAGATGCAAGCCGCGATCTGGACGATCATGGCACCCTCCGCGGGCGTTCCGCTCGATGGCCTCGCGGAAAGGTTTTTCCTTCAAGCTACGGACGGTTCGCATGATTCGTTCGACTGGAGTAATACCATGACCGTACTCACGCCGTCACCGCTCGGGTCCGGACAAGAACTCCTGAGGCACACGACACCCGTGCCGGAACCCTCGGCATTCATATTGTTCGGCAGTGGACTCGGGGTCATTACTATGACCATGGCATGGAAGCGCTCCAGAGAAAACATCGAAGCAAACATGGCTCTGTAAGCCACAGGGGCGAGATAATATATTATCTCGCCCCCTTTTTTTATACATACAATCTATTTCTCCGCGGACTCTCTACGCACTTACACTTTCAAGTGCATTATCTTTTGTATGTAAAATAAAAAGTCGAATGTTTTCACATTCGACTTTTTACGAGGAGAAAAATAAGATTGGGAAATTTTTCTCCGCTCTGTT
>DAIUCR010000038.1:3354-5450 GCA_036846065.1 Patescibacteria group bacterium
GAAGGAATACCTGCATCTTCTGTCCGCTCTCATCGCAAAGCATTTTGAAAAATGAATGAACTGACAGGCGAGGTGCGCATGCCAAGACTCGAACTTGGGACCTCGTCATTATCAGTGACGCGCTCTAACCACCTGAGCTACACGCGCACCTCGCCAACCAAAACATTAATTTTTCAAAATACCTAACCACCTGAGCTACACGCGCATATATTCATATTTCTACGCTTTTTTAAACAGCGGAGAATGAAGAGAATATAGCAAAAATGGCCGAATATCGCAATGTTTTTAAAATATCCCTAAAAATAATGCTTGTTGAGATATGCCGCCATACAACAGAAGAGTGTGGGGGGGGTGTGATCGAACAATAAAAAAAACACCGAGCAAAAACTCGGTGCTATCCGTTATGGATCATTCATTTCTTGTACGTGCAACTTGTGCAAGCACGTTTTGGGGGGGTTCTTTCCAGAGGAGCTTGTATTCATTCAATTCCTCTTTAGTTTTTTGCTTACACAGCGTTGGACGCTCACCGGGTGCATGAGCGACGCAATTGCGCTCACCCGATTTTCCATCCATCCACTTGTACTGGACAGCAATGTCATCAAACGGACCGAGAGTCCACTTGAATCCATATTCCATGGCATTATAGGCCATGAAAAGTCCAGCAAAGAGAGCAATGATACCCCCCACATTCGCGAGTTTTTGAAGCACGAGTTACTCCTTTTCAAAATGAACAAGATTGATACAATGTGGATTATAGCATAAAATAGCAATAATGCAAGCACCCGCCGAGGTCCGACCTCGGCGGGAACAAAAGAGGCTGAGGGTTATTTGAAATAGATTGACAGTACTCATGAATTCTTTATGCTAAAAGAAGTAGGTTAGTAGTTCTCTTCGGTTACATAAAGGAGGTCTCACTTTGTGCACGTACGCAAGAAACAGAAGGTCGACGAAATTGAGCATCCCCTCTCCCCTGAAGGCGAAGCGAAAACAAGTGGGAGTGTTCCTGAAAATGCAGCGCGTTTCACGTCTCAAGCTTGAGCGCGACCGAGCACCCGATGACGTTTCACATGGCGTTATCAGCAGACTTGTACGCATACAGTTACTCAATCAATGTGCACATGAAGACCGAACACAAACGGTGAAAGTTCGAAAAAGAGACCTCCTTGCGAAAACTCATGCACACGCAAAAAAAGTGAAGCACGAAGAAGATCGTACATTCCACAAAAACGTAAAACTCAAAAAGCAATGACATGTTACAGAAAACCCACTCAGAAGAGTGGGTTTTTATTTATCTCCACGGATCCAACTTCCAAGGCGCGAAAAGAAGCCAAGTTCTTTTTCTCCAGATGCATTCATCTGCGCAAGTGTCTCAAGATTTTCTCGCGTTGCTTCTTCTGATATCACAAACTCATCATGGGAAGCCTTTACTGCGTGCGCATGCGCGCGATCTTCCACGATCTTTCCCGCCTGTGCATAGATACTCTCAAGCACACGCTTGTACTCCTCTCTGTCGGTTGGCATTTCTTTGGGAAAATATACAACAGGACGAGCGACCGGAGCCTCCTCAAAAGAGGCTTCTGGAATAGTGGTAACGCCCTGCTCCACCTGAGAAATTTCTGCTTCGGAAGGAGGTATCATCGGTGCCCCCTCTTGTGGTATTCCTTGTGACATATTTTTATCCTACGCTCGGCATATTATTTTGCAAACAACAAATTACAATGCTTCTTCCGTAGTGTCCAGAGTAGCAGAAGGAATTATTTCTTCCTGTGGAGTTTCTTCGATCACGGATGTAGTGGACTCTTCCGTCTCTTCAGTCGCAACGGAAACCTCTTCGGAGACCGGAGGAATCTCGGATGCAACAACCTCTTCTTCCTCGGCTACCACAGAGGTAGAATTGCCTGCACTTTGCACCGAAGCGGTCATTTGCACTCCGCCATTTTGTCCCACCATATTCAAGAATTGCTCTTGTGTCACACACACATCACCCACGCAGAGCTTATCGGTATGCACTTCGCTCGCATGGAATATTGTTGCATACAGATCCCCTATCCCATTTCCCGCATCAGCAAACCACTCAGTGAGACGGTCAAAGAAGC
>DAIUCR010000039.1:0-5430 GCA_036846065.1 Patescibacteria group bacterium
AGTGCTTTCTGATGACCAAAAACGTAGACAATATGATACCTATGGTGACGCATTTAGCGGAGGCGGACCTGGCGGAGAGGGATTCGGAGGTTTTGGTGGTGGATTCGGGGATGGCGTGGATCTTGGCGACATCTTTAATGATTTCTTTGGCGGAGGATTTGCGAGCGCAGGAGGAGAGCGAGTTCTGCGTGGACGTGACATCTCTGTCGATATCGAACTCTCTTTCGAAGAGAGCATTTTTGGAGTAACCAAAACGATCCATCTCGGAAAAACATCTCTCTGTGATACATGCACCGGAAGTGGAGCAAAGCCCGGAACAAAAATGAAAAAATGTGTCGCCTGTGACGGGAAGGGTCAAGTTACTGAAATGCGACGCTCTTTCCTTGGAAGTTTCTCCACGGTGCGAAATTGTGATACATGCCACGGAAAAGGTGAGATACCTGAAGAAAAATGTAAGTCTTGTAGTGGTATTGGTGTGATCAAGAAGCAGGAAGAAATCTCTATTAACGTACCTCAGGGGATCCGCAGTGGCGAAATGCTCCGCATGAGCGGAAAAGGTGAAGCAGTTGCGCGTGGCATACCAGGAGATCTCTATATCCGTGTACACGTAAAAGCACACAAACTCTATCATCGTGAGGGAAATAATCTTGTGATGGATTTTGAGGTAAAACTTTCTGATGCGTTACTTGGTGCGAAATATACAATAAAAACACTGAATGAGGAGGACGTAGAAGTAAAGATACCTGAGGGAGTAAAATTTGGAGACATTCTCCGACTAAAGGAGCGGGGTGTGCCCGGAGCGGGGCGGGGGAAAACGGGCGATATCCTTATTCATGTGAAGATCAAAACACCAACAAAACTTTCCGGAAAAGCAAAGAAACTTATTGAAGAACTGCGCGAAGAGGGTATATAATGAAGTTTCCATTTATTTTGTTCTGAAACGTCTAATTCCACATGAAAATCTCAAAGCCCTTATCTCAAGAAGCTGGAGTGATACTAAATAGCATTCACTCGAAAGGAGAAGAACATGAACACACACGTGAAGCACAAGCGCTTGAGCTTTTCCACGAGGTAGCAACAACCGTACCTGCCTATGCCGACTTTCTCAAGAAAAATAATATCGCTCACAAAAAAATAAAGACCTTTGCGGATTTCGAAAAGATACCACAAACAAACAAGAAAGATTATCTTCGCAAATACAACATCACTGAACTTTCTTCGGGAGGAAATCTGAAAATGCCTCTCATATATACATCAACATCTGGCTCAACTGGTGAACCATGCTATTTTCATCGTACAAAAACGATCGACTGGCAAGGTTCTGTCATACAGGAATTGTTTATCGCAAATGGTGCAAATACGAAACAACCAACTCTTGCGATCGTCTGTTTTGGGATGGGAGTATGGATCGGCGGACTTATCACATATGAAGGGGTGCGCATGGCGAGCGAACGAGGCTATCCGATCTCCATCATCACGCCAGGTATCAATAAAAGTGAGATATTCAAAGCATTAAAACAGCTAGCACCGCATTACACGCAAACGATTCTTTATGGTTATCCGCCCTTCATAAAAGATATTATTGATGAGGCGACACTATGGGGAGTTGATATCTCTAAACTCAATCTTCGCATATCAACAGCGGCGGAGGCGTACACGGAAGAATATCGTGACTTTATTGCGAAAAAGACAAAAATGCGAAGCGCAGCACTCGACACCATGAACATTTACGGAAGTGCTGATATTGGTGCGATGGCATTCGAAACACCAACAGCGATCGCCATAAGAAAGGCACTCACCAAATCCCCAAAAGCATTCCATGCGATCTTTGGCGACATCCAAAGAACACCCACGCTCGCACAATATTTTCCGCAATTCATCACATTCGAATCAGTAGAGGGGGAACTCCTCATTACGGGAAAAAATTCTATTCCGCTTATTCGATATGCCATCGGCGATCGCGGCGGAGTATTCTCTTACAAGGCGCTCGTTTCAGCTCTAAAAAAAGAAGGGATCTCGATGACCAAGATATTGCGCGAGGCAGGACTCACAAAGAAGCATGACTACGAGCTACCATTTGTCTATGTGTATGAGCGTAATGACCTTTCAACCACACTTTATGGCGCTCAGATATATCCCGAAACGATCAAGAACGTACTTCTCCGCGCACCGTTCTCTGAATACTTCACTGGAAAATTTACTCTACTCACAAAATACGACAACAAGCATGATCAATACATCGAGATCAATCTTGAGTTAAGAAAGAATGCAAAACTGACAAAAGGCCTCCCGTCACATCTTACTGATCGCATTGTGAGTGAGCTCACAAAAAAGAATTCTGAGTACAAAGAATTAGCAAAGTTCGTTGGCGCACGAGCAATACCACGTCTTGTTTTTTGGGAATCAGAGGATCCAACGCATTTCAAGGCAGGAATCAAACAACAGTGGGTAAAGAAATAAATTAACGGGGGAGTCAGCTGCATTTTAAAAACTGACTGTGCTAAAATATATCAATACTGACAACAATTAATTTGTATGGAAATAGCAAAACCAATCTTCAAAGAGCCCGCAGAAAATCATACTGACTTTATTGCACGGATGTCACCCACAAAAACGATCGATAAATACAAAGAAATGCTTGAAGAGCTGTTTCTTGTTCGTAATCCAAAGTTTAAATTTATCCCAGACCACGAAACAGAATTTGTTTCTTTCCTTAAGGAAAGAAACAAATTCTGTTTCGTGGTCTGGGATAAATTTAAACTTTGGATTACGAACAAGAAACAGCTCTTCAAGCATTTCTTTGTATTTATCGATCGTTTTTGTGGGTGACATCCGTGCAATAAAGTCAGTATGATTTTCTGCGGGCTCTTTGAAGATTGGTTTTGCTATTTCCATACAAATTAATTGTTGTCAGTATTGATATATTTTAGCACAGTCAGTTTTTAAAATGCAGCTGACTCCCCCGTTAATTTATTTCTTTACCCACTGTTGTTTGATTCCTGCCTTGAAATGCGTTGGATCCTCTGATTCCCAAAAAACAAGACGTGGTATTGCTCGTGCGCCAACGAACTTTGCTAATTCTTTGTACTCAGAATTCTTTTTTGTGAGCTCACTCACAATGCGATCAGTAAGATGTGACGGGAGGCCTTTTGTCAGTTTTGCATTCTTTCTTAACTCAAGATTGATCTCGATGTATTGATCATGCTTGTTGTCGTATTTTGTGAGTAGAGTAAATTTTCCAGTGAAGTATTCAGAGAACGGTGCGCGGAGAAGTACGTTCTTGATCGTTTCGGGATATATCTGAGCGCCATAAAGTGTGGTTGAAAGGTCATTACGCTCATACACATAGACAAATGGTAGCTCGTAGTCATGCTTCTTTGTGAGTCCTGCCTCGCGCAATATCTTGGTCATCGAGATCCCTTCTTTTTTTAGAGCTGAAACGAGCGCCTTGTAAGAGAATACTCCGCCGCGATCGCCGATGGCATATCGAATAAGCGGAATAGAATTTTTTCCCGTAATGAGGAGTTCCCCCTCTACTGATTCGAATGTGATGAATTGCGGAAAATATTGTGCGAGCGTGGGTGTTCTTTGGATGTCGCCAAAGATCGCATGGAATGCTTTTGGGGATTTGGTGAGTGCCTTTCTTATGGCGATCGCTGTTGGTGTTTCGAATGCCATCGCACCAATATCAGCACTTCCGTAAATGTTCATGGTGTCGAGTGCTGCGCTTCGCATTTTTGTCTTTTTCGCAATAAAGTCACGATATTCTTCCGTGTACGCCTCCGCCGCTGTTGATATGCGAAGATTGAGTTTAGAGATATCAACTCCCCATAGTGTCGCCTCATCAATAATATCTTTTATGAAGGGCGGATAACCATAAAGAATCGTTTGCGTGTAATGCGGTGCTAGCTGTTTTAATGCTTTGAATATCTCACTTTTATTGATACCTGGCGTGATGATGGAGATCGGATAGCCTCGTTCGCTCGCCATGCGCACCCCTTCATATGTGATAAGTCCGCCGATCCATACTCCCATCCCAAAACAGACGATCGCAAGAGTTGGTTGTTTCGTATTTGCACCATTTGCGATAAACAATTCCTGTATGACAGAACCTTGCCAGTCGATCGTTTTTGTACGATGAAAATAGCATGGTTCACCAGTTGAGCCAGATGTTGATGTATATATGAGAGGCATTTTCAGATTTCCTCCCGAAGAAAGTTCAGTGATGTTGTATTTGCGAAGATAATCTTTCTTGTTTGTTTGTGGTATCTTTTCGAAATCCGCAAAGGTCTTTATTTTTTTGTGAGCGATATTATTTTTCTTGAGAAAGTCGGCATAGGCAGGTACGGTTGTTGCTACCTCGTGGAAAAGCTCAAGCGCTTGTGCTTCACGTGTGTGTTCATGTTCTTCTCCTTTCGAGTGAATGCTATTTAGTATCACTCCAGCTTCTTGAGATAAGGGCTTTGAGATTTTCATGTGGAATTAGACGTTTCAGAACAAAATAAATGGAAACTTCATTATATACCCTCTTCGCGCAGTTCTTCAATAAGTTTCTTTGCTTTTCCGGAAAGTTTTGTTGGTGTTTTGATCTTCACATGAATAAGGATATCGCCCGTTTTCCCCCGCCCCGCTCCGGGCACACCCCGCTCCTTTAGTCGGAGAATGTCTCCAAATTTTACTCCCTCAGGTATCTTTACTTCTACGTCCTCCTCATTCAGTGTTTTTATTGTATATTTCGCACCAAGTAACGCATCAGAAAGTTTTACCTCAAAATCCATCACAAGATTATTTCCCTCACGATGATAGAGTTTGTGTGCTTTTACGTGTACACGGATATAGAGATCTCCTGGTATGCCACGCGCAACTGCTTCACCTTTTCCGCTCATGCGGAGCATTTCGCCACTGCGGATCCCCTGAGGTACGTTAATAGAGATTTCTTCCTGCTTCTTGATCACACCAATACCACTACAAGACTTACATTTTTCTTCAGGTATCTCACCTTTTCCGTGGCATGTATCACAATTTCGCACCGTGGAGAAACTTCCAAGGAAAGAGCGTCGCATTTCAGTAACTTGACCCTTCCCGTCACAGGCGACACATTTTTTCATTTTTGTTCCGGGCTTTGCTCCACTTCCGGTGCATGTATCACAGAGAGATGTTTTTCCGAGATGGATCGTTTTGGTTACTCCAAAAATGCTCTCTTCGAAAGAGAGTTCGATATCGACAGAGATGTCACGTCCACGCAGAACTCGCTCTCCTCCTGCGCTCGCAAATCCTCCGCCAAAGAAATCATTAAAGATGTCGCCAAGATCCACGCCATCCCCGAATCCACCACCAAAACCTCCGAATCCCTCTCCGCCAGGTCCGCCTCCGCTAAATGCGTCACCATAGGTATCATATTGTCTACGTTTTTGGTCATCAGAAAGCACT
>DAIUCR010000040.1:0-3839 GCA_036846065.1 Patescibacteria group bacterium
GTGATCTCACGGACGAATCTACCCCAATAAAGCTCTTTCTCTACATAATGATCTTCCGGGATTCCTTCGGGGGCAACTCTTGTGCCGTCGATGGTCACTATCGTGCGAGTGACATCGATATGAAGATTCTCTGGTGTCACACCCGCGATCATACTTTGAATGACCAGTTCGTTGTCAGATTCATACATATCGATCGCAAGACTTGGGACATCTGATTCCTCTTCATCCTCCTCTTCGGGATCTTCTTCGGTATCAGTTGTTTCCTTTGGTGCATCTTCTTCAGTAGCTTCTTCGTGCACCTCGTCGTCCTCGAGATCTTCTTTATCATCATTGTGATAGACGGCAGGAGACCATGGTTTTCCTGTAGGGTTATTGTCCTGCTCTTCTTGGATGCGTTTTGTTGGTGTTATCTCATCTTCATCAAAGATGGTCTTTGTGCCCGTTAATCGTTCGAGAAAAGATTGTTTGCGTTCGATCATAAGTAATATTTATTAGTTTTGTGCCAGTGTCGTGTCTACGATATTTTCTTTTCCAACTGGTGCCATGCGCTTGATTCGTTCAGACACAAAGAGGATGCCAATGATAAATATCCACAACACGGCAAATATTTGATAGATGGCAGTCCCTTCAGTTTCAATTATAGAGAAGTTAAAGGTAGTGTGCAACGCAATTGCGCCAATGAGTCCGATACTCATCCACATCATTTTGCCTACTCGTGAGTGATAAAAACTGAGTCCTAGTGCGACACCAATGACACCGCTTGCTGCAACATGAAGCAGGCTTGCTCCGATGAATCGGAAGTCGCCAAGAAGGATCGTCGCGAGAATGTTTCCTTCCTGAAGTGGGCCAAAGAGGAACATGGTATTTTCCATTGCTGCGAATCCAAGGGCCGCAGTAACCAGATAGAGTACTCCGTCGATAGGCTCATCAAAGTACTTCGTGCGCAACGCAACGATATAAATGGCGATGAATTTGAATACTTCTTCCGTTGTGGCCCACAAGAAGATGAGAGAAAAATTAGAAAGCTCTCGATGTTCTGCGATGTATTTTTCAACAAAGAAGGCGACAAGTGTTGCGACCATTCCTCCGATGAACGAAAGAAGAACGAGTTCGCGTGGTTCAGGGTGAAGATCATCTTCTTTGAGCCAAAACCATAACCAGAAGATCGCCGGAAGGATTCCCCCCAGTAGTGCAAGGAATATCGTGGTTGGCGTTATGATATCGGCCATGGTGTGACGATGAGCGGTTGCTCCTTATTAGGAAGTGATTGCCATATCTCTTCGGTCACATACGGGATGAAGGGGTGCTGGAGCTTGAGAAGATTTTCCAAGATGTAGCGCAATGTCCATGAAGCCGAAAGTTTCTTTTCTTCATCCTCACCCATGAGTATTTCCTTGCGTTCTTCAAGGAGTACGTCTGCGAGCGTATGCCATGTGTAGTGGTAGAGTTTTTCCGCTGCGAGATGGAGTTTGTATTCCTCGATATGTGTGGTCACGTATTCCACGACTTCATTGAACTCAGCGAGTGCTCGCTCGTCTTGTTCGGTCAGTGTCGGTTTTGTTGCAAGATCGATCTTCTCAGTATAAGAGAGGATGAAGCGCGTGAGGTTCCATATCTTGTTGGTGTATTTCTTGTATCCACGTATCTTGTCTTCCGCTAAATTGAGATCCGAACCGGGGCCGGCGCCAATGATGAGTGATATGCGTGTCGCATCAGCTCCATATTTTTCGATCATCGTGAGGGGGTCGATGATATTTCCGAGTGACTTCGACATCTTCTTTCCTTTTGCGTCTCGAACAAGCCCATGAAGATAGACCTTTTCGAATGGTATCTGTCCCAGGTGATATGTACTCATGAGTATCATGCGCGCAACCCAGAAAAATATGATGTCATATCCCGTCTCGAGTAGTTGTGTTGGGTGGTATGTTTTAAAGTCGGGAGCTTCTTCGTCCGGCCAGCCAAGCGTCGAGAATGTCCAAAGTCCTGATGAGAACCACGTGTCGAGGGTATCAGAATCCTGCGTCCATCCCTCGTCTGTGGGGGGATTGATGTCGCAGTATATTTCATCTCCCTTGTACCATACGGGAATACGATGCCCGTACCATATTTGGCGCGAGATGCACCAGTCCCGCAGATTGTCGATCCATTGAAAATAGGTCTTCTCGAAACGATCGGGAAGGATGGATATTTCGCCATTATCAACGACCGTCTTCATGAGTTGCTTGAGTGTGACGGTCGAACCTGAGGATATTCCTTTTATCTGTGAATGTTTGAGAGTGAATTCTTTGTTCGCACCAACAAACCATTGGAGTTTTGGTATCGGTTCGATAACTCCACCCGTGCGCTCGGCTGTTGAAACATTTTGCACGACCTCCTCCTCTTTCTCGAGTAACCCCTCGGTGCGGAGCCATTCGACAATGATTTCACGAGCTTCGCCAACCTTCTTTCCCTTAAGGCGCTCATCACCCACCATCATTTTTGCGCGCTCATCGATGACTTGAACAAGAGGGAGGTTGTGGCGCTGTGCAATATCCCAGTCGATGGCGCTATGTGCAGGTGTGACACCAAGTGCACCCGTACCAAATTCTTTTTCGACGGATTCATCCGCCACGATCTTTATGTGGACCGCGACTCCGCAGAATATCGCATCATATTCTTTGCCGACAAGATCTTTGTATCTTGCGTCATCGGGGTGCACAGCGACGGCAGTGTCGCCAACCTTTGTTTCGGGTCGTGTCGTCGAGATGACGATAGGGAAGTCTTTTGAATATTTAAACGTATAGAGTTTCGCTTTGCGTTCTTCGTAGACGGTTTCGTCATCCGAAATAACGGTCTGTCCTTTCGGGTCCCAGTTCACGATGCGGTATCCACGATAGATGAGGCCATCGTCATACATTCGTTTGAAAGCGGTACGCACCGCAAAGTTGCGTTTCTCATCGAGCGTGAAAGCTTCGCGACTCCAGTCTACCGATGCCCCCATCTTTTTTACCTGGTGCACAATACTGTCATGACTTTCTTGTGCGTAGGCATCGACGCGTTTCAAAAATTCTTCACGTCCGAGATCGTGTTTTGAAATTTTTTCTTTCTCAAGAAGTTTCTCGACCTTTGATTGCGTTGCAATTGCCGCATGGTCCGTTCCGGGAAGCCAGAGGGTCCTTTTTCCTTGCATGCGATGATAGCGCACGATGATGTCTTCGATCGCGAGCATTGCGGCGTGCCCCATGTGAAGGACACCCGTTACGTTCGGAGGGGGGAGTACGATGGCAAATGTTTCTGCATCAGATTTCGTCACTCCGCTTTTAATACAAACATCGGGATTGAAGAATCCCGAGTTATTCCATAGTTTGTAGATGCGCTCCTCTGTTTCTTCCGGCTTGTATGGCGCTAAAAATTTCTCATCCATTACAGACCATCATAGCACAACTTTTTTTTCCGATGAATCGATTTGGCCGCATGTTGTCTGGTTATATTGATGTGTCCTTTAAGAAGTCATAAAGGACATCATAAAGGACACACAGAATGTCCTTTATACGGCTTTGTTGAGCGCTAAAATCTTAAAACATTATGTTGACATTATGTAAATACGCAATAGAATTGTGGGTAATAATAGTACAGTTTCTTCGGCGGATTTTTCGAATTTGTTTGCAGTAGTTTTACATCAGAATTTGACGCATTTACATCCTCGAAAATGAGGCGGTGTTTCTGTATTTCTATTCATTTTGTGCGCACATTATTCAAGTGATCTCATTTTATTAAAAACTTTATTTATCCTTTATGTACAATATTTTTTCTTCAATTCGCAAGGGGAATCTTTCGCAGAAAATACTTTCAATGTTCGT
>DAIUCR010000040.1:3939-5226 GCA_036846065.1 Patescibacteria group bacterium
AAGATCGTCTGTGATGATGTGTCGATGCTTCCAAAGTGGGCACATGGTGGTGCTGATATTTCTTCCACTACCGCACAAGACTACGTCGCCACACATAACGGCTGCCGTTTCGCTTCGGATTGGAAATTCCAGTGGGGATTCGGTCCTGCCGATGGTGGTGAAGCTGGAGTGCAGTCTTTGAATGGTGACTTTGTCGGTGAGGCAGATGGTTCTAAAGGACAAGGGACAAATACAGGAACGGGATACAGCGACTGGAAGACCTTTGGTCCAACAAATCCTAACGGAGTGACCAGCGTCGAGATACCTCGCCTTGGTGCTGCGAAAGGTCTGTGGGTTCGTGAAGTACTCAAAGATGGTTATGTGCCGTTCACTTTCGATTCTGCACATCCATCAAACGAGAATGCAACAAGCTCTGAGATATACTGCGCAAGCGATGTTTTGAACTATGATAATTACGATTTCATCAGTCATCCTGCCTCTGGCGGAACATATCACTGTGTCGCATTCAATGTAAAAAAGCCAACTCCTCCACAGCCTCCCGTGTGTGCGGTAGATGTTGTCTCTGATGAGACCAATTATATTGATGTCATAGGAGGTGCTCATGCGACCGCAACATATAACGAGAACCCCCGTTGGACTGCATACATTCCTGGTGCTACATGGATATGGGAGACGTTCTTCGTTGAACATCCAGAAGAAAATGAATTTACGACATTCGTGAAGGAGTTTGTTTTACCTGGCACTATTGCATCGTCGACACTCGTCGTTGCGTCAGATAATTCCTATACCGTTTCGATCAATGGTGTTTCGGTCGGTGCAGATAATACAGAGTTTAATTATTTTGAAGAGGGAAAAGATGCGTATAATGTCGCATCATTCCTTCACTTAGGAACAAATACAATTTCGTTTACGGTAAAGAACTGGGCGCTTAGTGGAAGCACTCCAGAAACAAATCCAGCCGGATTGCTCTACAAGCTTCATGTTGGTCTCTATGGAGAAGGATGTGGAGTACCCCCACCACCAAATATCGCTCCGGTGATCACCGTGCTTCCTCCAAACCCAATGACACTCACCTTGGGTGACCTCTTCATCGACCCCGGTGCAACCGCATTCGACATGGAAGACGGCACGATCACGCCAAACATCATCACAACCGGCACGGTCAACACGAACGCAACCGGAACATACACGATCTTCTACAACGTAACCGACTCGAAGGGTCTTGCTGCAGTGGAGAAGACGCGTACGGTTGTGGTGGTTGAACCACAAGTTTGTGTTGCGCCTCTT
>DAIUCR010000041.1:0-5157 GCA_036846065.1 Patescibacteria group bacterium
CACTTGCGGGGCCCGCATTTAACGCACTGGGCAAACCACGCATTCAATTCTTGGTACATGGAATATACCTCTCAGTACTTATTGTGGCACTCGTCATCCTTGTGCCGACCAATGGAACATTCGGCGCATCGATCGCAATGCTCTTAAGCTCGACAATCGCGGGAATATATTCCATCACACGACTACACAAACTCGTCGCGCTTTCTTTTAAGAAGCTTATAGAAACAACCATCGTTGTTAGCGTCGCAGTGCTTCTTCCCCTTCCCCTTACCGCATGGCTACTCAACTTTCCATTTGCAAACAGTACTCTGGGATTCTTATTACTCGGAGCAATGACGGGGCTCAGCTATATTGGTATCATCACCTTCTTTGGAAGAGTCTACGGAAAGGGGCCCCACAACACACTGCTCGTTATTGCGGGATCACTACGATCACGACTGAACCGTTAAGTGTTCTTTGTTGTCCTCTCGTACACGACCCTCATCATCTCATACCATTTTGTGATCACTTTTTTGTGATCCATTTGTTCATCATTCAGACGCGCATAACAATTACGAGATAATTCTTTGCGAAGCTCTAGATCATTCCCCAGTCGCTCGATCTGGCGCGCCAATCCATCATGATCACCGTTTACAACGCCAAGTGCAGAAGATTGCGCCTGCCATGCTAAGCCACTATTTGCGGGAACGATAGACGGTAGGCCGAACGCCATTGCATAAAGTAAAGAGATAGATGTTCCCTCCGGCCTCCATCCGACCTGAATGAAAACATCGGCTTTTTTATAGAACTCATACAATCTTTCTTTTGACATCCACCCAGGGAAATCGACATATTTCGTAATGCCCAATTCATCAGCCATCTTATGCAGATGCTCCTCCTCGGGACCACTTCCACCTAATACAATACGGAAATCACTCTTGTTTTTGACGCGAGCAAATCCCGCAAGAATGAGATCAAAACCTTTTCCCGGTGCCATGCGACTCGAAAAGAATAAAAGTGTTGGTCCCGCTCTTTTGATGCGTGCCACATATGAATCTTCTTGAATATCATTTTCTTTCATGAGTCTTGGGAAATCGATCGGATCGCCAAGTATCATGCAGTTGTCGGTGCAATGTAATCCGAAGTCCTCATACATCTTCTGATACATCGGGCTAATGAAAGACCGTACATCGATAGCATTCGCAAGTGGCATTCCAATATAACGTTCAATATACCAACGAATCTTTCGCTTGAGCGACGTAAGTGGAGACACTGATCTGATCTGCAAAAGTGCTGATTTATCGGGAGGCCAACAGATAAGCTCGCGATTAAAGAATGCGGAAATAGGTACTTTGCCTCCCCATTTACGATATGCCCCTGCGCCATAAAGAAAGAGATGTCCGTCAACGTGAAAGAAGTCAGCATCATGCTCATACTTCTTCAAAAGCTTGAATATGCCCTCTTGTATCCCCAGAAGCCCGCGACGGGGTATGTTTTCCTCGATCACCTGGTATGGCAATGCATGAGGAATATTGTTTGCCTCTGAGAATGCAGTCACAGCAACAACCTCATTCCCCAGCTCGATGAGCGTCCTCATCATGAGGTCAAATTCCTCGATGGAACCCCCCGATGTCTTAAAATTAAGCTTTGAGGTGATGAAATAGATTTTCATGGTAGATATAGATATAATTCAATCCGTGAAGAAAGTATATTTACTTAACCCTTAAATTGCAATTTACTCATGACAAGAAAGATCAAGCACGTCTTCATTGGCGGAAAGCAAATAGGAGTGAATGCCCTCCGCACACTTCTTGCACATGAGATGTCTCCTGAGCTCGTTGTCACCAATCTTGATGATGACGGAGTGGATACTTGGCATGAGTCGCTCGTTCGTGTGGCACGAGAAGCAAATCTCCCCCTCATTACCGGAAGAAAAGTTCGTGATCCTGAAATCGTCGAACGGATCAAGAATATAGATCCTGATATCATTTTTTGCATCGGAGGAATGCAGATCATCCCCGAAGAACTACTCAAAATTCCCAAACTTGGAACACTGAACATCCACCCCGCGCTTCTCCCTAAATATCGTGGACGATTCTCGACTGCGCACGCAATATTCAATGGAGAAGAATATACCGGTGCAACGGTGCACTGGATGGATGAGGGTCTTGATACGGGACCCATCATCCTTCAAGAAAAATTTGCCATCACGCAAGACGATACCGCGCGCACGGTCTACGACAAATTCACCGAAACAGGAACAAAGCTCTTCGAAGACTTTCTCGTCATCCTCGAAAGTGGAGAGAAGATCATCGCAACTCCGCAAGATGAAAGCCTCGCGACATATTATCCGAAAGAAATGCCCGGAAATGGAAAGATCGATTGGTCATGGGATGGAAGCAAGATAGAGCGATTCATTCGAGCGATGACATTTGAACCATTCCCTCCTCCGGAATTCATGATCGGAGAAAAGAAAATGGTCATTATTGACGAAAGATATTTTCCAGGTTTTAACACCGAAAAAAGTAACGAGAAAGAAGAAAATTAGGTTATAAATGTAGTAATCAACTTAGAAGGAAAAACCTGAACCAACCATATGAGCAAAAAGAATAATGAGATGGGATATGTAAAGAAATGTCAGATCTGCGGGAATAAAGACCTTAAGCCCATACTCGACCTCGGACACCAACCGATCGTTCAGAATTATCTTTCTGAAAAAACGATCCACGAGCCAGAGGTGACCTATCCGCTGCGGCTCGTACGATGTGAGGAATGTGAGTTGCTCCAGATCGACTACGTCGTAGACCCTAAGCTCGTATTCCCACCACAGTACCCATACCGCACGGGATTGACCAATATGCTCATCAAGAACTTTGAGGCGCTCGCAGAAACAATGAAGGAGGAGGGATATTACAAGGACAATGATCTCATTGTTGATATCGGCTCCAATGATGGCACACTACTTTCCTCTTTTAAATCAAGGGGTATGCGCGTGGTGGGAGTGGAGCCTACAAGAGCGGCGCAAGTGGCAAATAAAAACAAAATAAAGACCTACGAAGAATTCTTTGGCCTGGATAGTGCAAAGAAGATCGTAGCAAAGCACGGGAAGGCCAAAGTCGTTACCGCAACGAATGTATTTGCGCACATCAATGACACACCCGGGCTTATACGATCGGTGAAGGCACTCATGGACAAACACAGTGTGTTCGTCTCGGAATCACAGTATCTTGCGGATATTGTCGAAAAGCTAGAGTTCGACACTGTCTATCATGAGCACCTTCGCTTCTATGCAATGAAGCCACTCATCCGACTCGCGGAAGACGCAGGAATGAGTGTTGTCGATGCTTATCGTATCTCGGCAGCCGGTGGTTCGATCCGTGTATTCATGAAAATAGGAAAACACGCGCCATCAAAACGACTGCTCAGTATTATTAAAGACGAAGAGAAGCTTGGACTATATAGCACGAAGGCCCTCAAGGTGTTCGCGACAAATGTCGTAAATGCAAAAAATGACCTCCTTGCGCTATTACTCAAGGTAAAAAAAGAAAGAGTGACGATCGCGGGAGTATCAAGCGCCGCACGCTCAAATACACTACTTGGATTCTCCAAGATCAATACCCACCTCGTGAGTTACGCGGGAGAGAAAAAAGGTTCACCAAAGATCGGACTCTACACGCCAGGAACACACATCCCTGTTCTTGATGAAGAAGTAATATTTAAAAAACAACCTGAGTATGCACTTATTCTTTCATGGCATATTGGAGAAGAGCTCATGAAGCTTTACCGAAAACTTGGATATAGAGGCAAATTCATCATGCCATTGCCTACTCCTCGTATCATTGACGATATATAGATATGGATAAAAAAAAGGAGAAAAAGATCCCGTGGTGGATGCCGCATATAGAAAAAGAAGATTATCGCTTCATCAAAAAAGCCCTCGATGACAACTATGTGAACGAGGGACCACTTGCGACGCAATTTGAAAAAGAGATCGCAGCATTGCTCAACGTAAAATATGCAGTCGCAACAAACAACTGTACTATCGCACTCTTCCTTGCGCTTAAAGCGGCGGGAGTCTCTCGAGGAGACGAGGTGATCGTACCAGACATTACATTCATCGCCACAGCGAATGCTGTTGACCTGCTCGGCGCAAAACCCGTACTCGTCGACATCGACCCCGATACACTCACGATCAGTCCTCGTGCGATAGAACAAGCGATCACAAAAAAGACCAAGGCGATCGTCCCCGTCCACGTCACGGGACGTGGCGCGGACATGGCAAAAATAATGAAGATCGCAAAGGCACATAACCTTGTTGTTGTTGAAGACGCGGCGGAAGCTCTACTCTCTCAACATAAAGGGAAATTCCTTGGCACGATCGGTGATGCCGGATGTTTCTCATTTTCTCCAAACAAAACGATCTCTACGGGTCAGGGTGGCATCATTGTAACAAACAAAAAAAGCATCTACGAAGCCCTAAAGCCACTGAAAGATCAGGGGCGTCCCGTACGTGGAACTGGCGGAAATGACCAACATGATACCATCGGCTATAATCTCAAATTTACCGACCTTCAGGCCGCAGTGGGATTGGGACAATTGACCCATCTTCGCGCGCGCATAGCACGCATGAAGCGCAATTATGAGCTATACACGACACACCTTAAAGGAGTTGGAGATATACGTATCTTTCCTTCTCAAGACGGCGAAGTGCCACAATGGACCGATATCACCACAGAAAGACGAGACGAGCTCGAAGCGTACTTACGCGCGAGAAATATTGATTCTCGAAAATACTGGTATCCGATACATCGCCAACTCGCATACAAAAAGTCTGACAAAGACTTTCCACAAAGCGTGAGGCTCTCCCCTCTTTCCCTCTGGCTTCCATCCGCATTCACGCTATCCGACAAAGATATCCTTCGAGTATGTAAAGAAATACAAGACTTTTATAAAACCGTTTCCTAGCAAAAAGATCCGCATTGCGGATCTTTTTTTATTTGACTGGTTTTGGATTCTTGAGATACCAATCGACCATCGTGCGAAGTCCGTCTTCGAGTTTGGTCTTTGCCTCCCACCCCGTGTCACGCTTGATCTTTGACACATCAGGTAAGCGACGCTTCACACTCCCTTCGGGAGAATTCTTTATGTCGAGGTGTTTTGGGTGCCAATCCATGGTAG
>DAIUCR010000042.1:0-4264 GCA_036846065.1 Patescibacteria group bacterium
AGGGCGTGAATGAGTACATCTTTTAACGAATAAATAGTGTTATAATTAGGTAATATTTTTTGGACTAATAATTTAAAAAGCAGTATTTATGGATAAAAAGGCTTTAATAACAGGAATTAGTGGTCAAGATGGGTATTTTTTATCAAAGCTTTTGCTTGAAAAGGGTTACAAGGTGCACGGTCTTGTGAGAAGGAATAGTCAGAAGTCCCTTGGAAGTATTTCGTATCTTACCGAGGAACAGCGTGGAAAAATCAAGATTCACTGGGGGGATATCATTGATAGTAGTTTTGTGAATTCAATAATTGCAAAGGAACAGTATGATGAGATATATCATCTCGCTGCCCAGAGTTTTGTGTCACTTAGTTTTACGAATCCTAAGGCAACCTATGACATAAACATTGGCGGTACTCTCAATATGATTAATGCAGTAAAGGAGTATAGCCCCAATTCAAAATTCTATTTCGCTGCTACTTCGGAGTTGTTTGGTAAACCAAAAGAATTCCCGCAGACCGAAGAAACTCCATTTTATCCACGAAGTCCCTACGGAGTTTCTAAACTTGCTGGTTTTTGGACGGTAAAGAATTACCGAGAATCCTATGGTCTATTTCTGTCGAGCGGAATTCTTTTTAATCACGAGTCTGAGATGCGCGGTGAAGAATTTGTGACGAGAAAGATATCACTTGCTGTTTCTAGGATCTCGAAGGGGAAGCAGGATGTTTTGGAAATTGGGAATCTGGAGGCAAGGCGCGATTGGGGGTATGCTGCGGATTATGTTGAGGGGATGTGGAGAATGCTGCAGCAGGAAAAGCCAGATGATTTTGTGCTTGCAACGGGTGTGAATCATACAATTAAAGAATTCATTGAGCGTGCATTTGAATTAACCAGAAAGACCATCGTTTGGGAAGGGGAGGGAGTCGAGGAGGTGGGGAGAGATAAGGTGGCGGGAAAAATCTTAGTAAAAGTAAACCCTGAATATTTCAGACCAGCAGAGGTAGAAGAATTGATTGGCAACTACAGCAAAGCAAGGCAGGTCTTGGGCTGGGAGCCTAAAGTAGGACTCGACGAACTCGTTCGTATAATGGTTAGTGCTGATCTGAAAAATATAAAAGAATAGACATGAAGATCTGCTATCTTGTTCATGATATGAATCCGAAGGCGGGTTGGGGCAGATTGAGTCACGACCTGATTTCGGGGGTTAAAAGAAATAACCAAGACGTGGTCATTCTGAAAGAGATTGATGATGGATTTGACGGCATACCAGTCCTTGATCGAGGTATCGGAATATTTACTGCTGCGCTGCGAGCAAGAAAATATTTGAAAGATTGTGATGTCATACATGCGCTTGATGTATATCCTTATGGAATCATTGCTGTTCTCGCGACTCTGGGTATTCGAAAGAAAATAGTGATTTCGCTAATCGGAACATATTCCGTCGCTCCCTTGTGTAACCCTAGGACAACTGCTTTGTCTCGAATGTCCCTTCGCTCTGCTGCGGTGATAACTTCAATCAGTAATTTTACTGCTCGTGAAGTCTGCAAGAAGATCTTCCTTAAAAATATTGAGATCATTACACCTGGCATAAATCCCGACGTTTTTTATAAAAGACATAATGATATACCCAAGGAAAATTTTATCATTTCAGTTGGGGTGCTTAAGGAACGGAAGGGGTATCACAATGCTATACCTGCTTTTGCATTAGCAAAAAAAACTCTCCCTGATCTGAAGTATGTGATTGTCGGCAATCAGAACGATAAGAATTATTTTGAAGAATTGCAAAGTCTTGCAAGGGCGCATGGTGTCGAGAATGATATTCAATTTCTTCAAAATATTTCTGATGAGGAACTAAGTGATTTATACAAGGATGCACGGGCGTTTATTCTGACCTCCGTAAACAATAATAATCATTTTGAGGGATTTGGGATCGTATTTTTAGAGGCCGCTGCTGCCGGGTTGCCCGTAGTAGGAACTTTAGGGAATGGGATTGAGGATGCGATCAAAGATGGATATAATGGCATCTTGGTTCCACAAAATGATATACCCGCAACAGCAGAAGCAATAATAGATATCCTGAGTAACAAAGAAGAGTGGAGCAAGATGAGTGCGCAGGGCTATGTTTGGGTAAAAGAAAATAGCATTGATGGTATGATTGCAAAATATATAAATATTTATAATAAACTCCAGGTATCATGAATGAAGAAAAATTAAAGATCGATATTGGTTGTGGCAAGAATAAAAAGCCCGGCTTCACTGGTGTTGATATAAATCCAGATAGTGATGCGGATATCGTTGCCTCTGCTCTCGATCTTCCTATGGGAGACGAGACGGTTGATGAGGTGTGTTCACAGCACTTAGTAGAACACTTTACTCCAGAAGAAGCGCAGAAGTTTTTTGACGAAGTGTATCGTGTCCTGAAAAAAGGGGGGAAGGCTTCTATTAAGGTTGATCGAGATTGGACAAAGAGAATTTTAATGAAGAAGGACCCGACGCATAAGTATCGTTTCACTGAGAAAGAGATCAGTGTGATGGTTGGGAAATTCACCGAGAGTGAGGTAAAGAATGAAATTTATTTCCTTAATTTTTACTCACCGAGGAATAAGATATTTGTGACACTGGTGAAGTGATCACTATTCTTACGTTCGCGCTATTTTATCTATGCTGACGATCTTTGCGAACATGCGAATAAATGATGAGGACGGATTGCAGCACCTCAAAGACTCTTTCTATTCTTTTGATACAGTGAGTGATGACTGGCTCATAAATATTCGCGGTACGTTGCGGATGAAGGCTGTCGATTTTCTTGCAAAAGAACTTGGTAGTAAAATGAAACTGTTTGAGCTCCTTGATGATTCACGTGGCTGGATAGTGAACGCGCTCGAGATGCTGCCTTATGCAAAACATGATTATCTCTTTCTTTGGAATGAAGATCACCTCAACACTACTTCGCAGGATGAGATAGTGAAGCTAGTGAAAGAGATGGGGGACCACGGTGCGGATTATTGTCTTTATTCGTGGTGGATGTCAGGAAAAGCACGTGAGGCCTTTGATGTACTTCCCGTTAGAAAGGGTGAGTTTATCGATACTGTTTTGCTCACAAAAGAAAGATGGATGCAAGTGCGCGCAAACGGGTATCCATACTATCTGCTTTCTTTATGTGGGATCTATCGCAAGGCTTTTTTTAAACATCTGCTTTTGAAAGATCGCAGGAAGCTTCCGATGTGCTACACGAAGGGTCTCTATCGTGCGATGACGCTCATGAATCGTCTCGGCTTAAAGTTCCAACAAAAAAAATACTTTCATCTCGTTAATAAGTTACTTTTCCATAAGTTAAGGCGTTTTACTAAAGAGGCTCCTTTCGATCTGGAAAAAGGCCCTGACCGTACAGATATACTTCCATTTATGATCGCATTACCCAAAAAGGAACTTTTTGCGTGTATCGATGATGATCTTGATACTCCTGGATATCAGTTGATCAAGAGGGGGAAATATCCGACATCTTTTTCCCTTAAGGCTGATAAGATGGATGAGGTGGATAAGGAAGCAATGGAATCTGATGAGCATCATGAGATTTTCAAGATTTTTTTGCCCAAAACAAATAAATATCGTCGTGCGTACCATGAAGATGCCGTACGTGTTGCACATTTATTGAAAGAGAATATTGTGGTGAGACAGGGGAAGATAATGGTTGAAATGGGTGGTTTGCAGAACACTCTTTCCATCAATGAAAAAGTTTTGGTCTATCCTCATATTGGATATACGGTCACGGCACTTGAGGATGCACAATTCTCGATTGTTTCACCAAGTTTGAAAGATTTAGCTATACATTATGTTGGTGTCCAGAGTATTCAAAAATAACATCATGATCACAGATAACGTAAAAAAAATATTAAATGAAATAGATACAGTGCTCTCTAAGGTTGATGAGCACGAAGTTGATTTATTGGTGAATCATATTTTAAGCGCAAAAAAGATCGTTGCGGTTGGAGCCGGTCGCGTGGGCTCAGCGACGTGGGGTTTTGCGATGAGACTCGGACACCTTGGTCTTGCCGCACACATGATCGGTGACGCAACGGTGCCTGCTATTGGGGAGGGAGATCTGCTTTTGGTAAGTTCTGGTTCGGGTGAAACGCAGACGATCTATGATCTTGTTGAGATTGCAAAGAAAAACAAGGCGATGATCGCACTCGTCACAGGAAACCCCGCATCTCGAATGGGTAAGTTGACGGATGTCATTGTAAAGATCTCCGCTCCATCAAAGACAAAGGCT
>DAIUCR010000042.1:4299-4912 GCA_036846065.1 Patescibacteria group bacterium
ATTGAACGAGCAGTGCCTCGGTATCTTTTTCGACGCAGTCGTCCTGCGTCTCATGGTGGAAATGGGTGAGACCCATGAGACCATGTGGGCACGGCATTCAAATTTAGAATAGTTTTTTCAAGATATAAATCGTTATGAACACGAACAAATCATACAAACTCGCCGCATCATTGGTTTGCGGGAACATGCTTGAACTTGAGGCGGAGATTCGGTCGCTCGAGAAAGGGGGCGTTGATTATATTCATTTCGATGTTATGGATGGGAATTTTGTTCCTCGCCTCGGACTTCATCCCGAAATGTTGGTGGCAATAAAATCCATTACCGATATCCCTGTTGATGTGCACATGATGATCGATAATCCTGATTTTTTCATTCCCGATTTTGTGAAAGCGGGAGGTGATATTATTGTTGTTCACGCGGAGTCAACCAAACATCTTCATCATACAATCAAGATGATCCGTGATCTTGGTGCACGTGCGGGGGTCGCGCTTAATCCAGGCACTCCGCTCCACGTGCTTGATTATGTCCTCGATGATATTGATCTTGTTATGCTCATGGCGATCAATCCGGGTATCGTCGGCCATAAGCTAATTCCTCGCGCGCTGGGAAAGAT
>DAIUCR010000043.1:0-3254 GCA_036846065.1 Patescibacteria group bacterium
TCTATCAACATTCCATTTTTGAGATAAATATGTTACGGTATGGCCACTTATGGAACAGGGCATACATGCCGCAATTGTCGCTGAGCAGGTCTATCATTGGATGGGCATTCCGATCACGAATACAATGATAATGAGTTGGATCGTCATACTCGTACTCCTTTCTGTTACGCTCTTGATCCGAATGAGACTTTCACTCGTTCCCTCCAAACTTCAGCTTGTTTTCGAGATGGGCTTTGAAACGGTCTTTAATTTCATCGAAGAGACACTCGGAAGCAAGAAACTCGCAAAAATGTATTTTCCTCTCATCGTGACGCTTTTTTTGTTCATCTTCACGGGAAACATGCTCGAGTTTATTCCGGGTGTCGGATCTATTGGTTATGTTGCGCATGAAGCGGCACTTCTGGGAGAACACCCTGAATTCACGCCGCTTCTCCGTTCGATGAACACGGACCTTAATGTGACACTCGCCCTTTCGATCATTGTCTTCCTTGTTATCGAGATATCGGGGATCATCATGGTGGGATTCTTCCGCTACTTCAGTCGATTCTTCAATTTCCACTCTTTCGTTGGCTTTTTTGTTGGTCTTATCGAGTTCGTTTCTGAATTCATTCGTCTCATCTCGTTTTCTTTCCGTCTTTTTGGTAATATCTTTGCGGGAGAAGTATTACTTTCCGTTATTACGTATTTCGTCCCGTTCGTCGGTCCTGTACCGTTCATGGCCTTTGAGGTCTTTGTCGGATTCATGCAGGCAACGATCTTTTCACTTTTGACCCTCTTTTTCCTGAAATTAGCGATAACAGAGGCGGAACATTAGTCTTGATTATTAGTATTTATTAGATTCATTAAATTAATTAAAAAAATATGGAACTCGAATCAGCAAAAACACTTGGTATGGCACTCGCAGTTGGTCTCGGCGTCATCGGTCCGGGTATCGGTATCGGAGTCTTGGTTGGTCACGCACTTGAGGCTATCGGCCGCAATCCTGATGCACAGGGCAAGATCTTAACCACAATGTTCATTGGTGTTGCTCTTACTGAGGCACTCGCAATTTTGGCTATCGTCTTCGCAGTGCTCGTCGTTCAGGGTACGCTTCTCAAATAATCACGCATTATCTTGTAATCTATGGACGCATTAATCGCATTTGGTGTTAACTGGAAATTACTCCTTATTCAGGGGGTGAATTTCGGCTTGCTCCTCATACTGCTTTACCGCTATCTCTATAAGCCACTTTTTGCGCTTATTGAAAAGAGGCAGCGTGTTATCGAGAAGGGCTTGAGTGATGCCGCATCAGCAAAACTCGAAAAAGAAAAAGTAGAGGGGGAGCGTGATGGCATTTTGCAAGCCTCACGCGAAGAAGGAGGAAAGATCGTTGATACCTTGCGTAAGCAGGCACTTGAGAATGAGCGTGAAATGTTACACGCCGCTCAAGAGAAAAGCCACGCGGTCCTTTCTGAGGCAATAGCAAAGGCGGCAGATGAGCGTGAGTATATCTTGCGTGAGGCAGAAAAAGATATTACGCGCATGGCGGTCTTGGCTGCGGAGAAGATATTACAAGGGAAAGCACATAACGCATAAAACATATGCGCGCTTCCTGGTATTCACAAGCATTATACGAAGCACTTGAGTCACACAAGGGTGATGACGCAAAGCTCCTTGAGCAATTCAAGGAAACGGTCGTACGGAATGGACATGCACATATGTTTCCGAAGATCCTTCGTTCGTATGAGCGCCTCCTTGCAAGGAAGCAGAAGCAAGCAACAATAGAAGTGACTTCCGCGACACCGATCTCAGAAAAAGACGTCGCAGAGCTTCTTAAGAAGGCCCCATTCAAGAATGTGCTTTTGCCGGGTCATCGTACGGTCGTTCGAAAGGTAGATGAAACAATAACGGGAGGTGTCGTCGTTCGCACAAGCATGATGCGCGTCGATGCAAGTTATAAACGCATGTTGCTCGAGTTGTATCAAAAAATTACCGGAAACTTATAAATTATTATTCACGATCAGCACATCATTTATGGAACACATTGTCGAAAAACTGAAAAAACAAATAGTAGATTTCACTCCACAGGCTCGCTCTGAAAAGATCGGTGTGGTTGTTTCTGCTGCAGACGGAATTGCGGAGATCGACGGACTCGATGACATTATGATGTCCGAGATGGTGATGTTCGATGTCAGTGAAGGCAAGAAGCTCGAAGACACTCTTTCGGATGGAGGCGCACTTCTCGGCATGGCGCTCAATCTCGAGGAAGACACCGTGAAGGTGGTCATCCTTGGTGATGCGACAAAGGTGAAGGAGGGTATGACGGTGAAGGCAACGGGGAACATCCTTTCCATTCCGGTTGGAAAGGAGCTCATTGGCCGTGTCGTGAATCCACTGGGAGAGATCGAAGATGGAGGACTTCCACTCAAGACAACGGAGCGTAATCCTATTGAGCGTAAAGCGTTTGGTGTCATCGAGCGTAAATCTGTTTCAACTCCACTTCATACCGGTATCAAAGCGATCGACGGAATGGTGCCTATCGGTCGTGGTCAGCGCGAACTCATCATTGGTGATCGTCAGACAGGAAAGACCGTTGTTGCGATCGACACCATCTTGAATCAGTTGAATGAGCCTGCAGACAAGCGACCTATTTGTATCTATGTCGCCATTGGACAGAAAGACTCAAAGATCGCACGTATCGTGCATCAGTTGAAAGAGCGTGGTGCGATGGATTACACCATCATTGTCACGGCTTCAGTTTCATCATCTGCAGCACTTCAGTTCCTCGCACCATATGCAGGAGCCGCCATTGGTGAATACTTCATGCTTCAAGGAAAGGATGCGCTTGTGATCTACGATGACCTTTCAAAGCATGCTATCGCATATCGCCAAATGTCACTCCTTATGCGCCGCCCTCCGGGACGCGAAGCATATCCGGGAGACATCTTCTATCTCCATTCACGTCTTCTTGAGCGCTCAGCGCGACTTTCTGATGCGATGGGTGGTGGTTCGCTTACGGCACTTCCGATCATCGAGACACAAGAAGGTGACGTGTCTGCATACATTCCAACGAACGTTATTTCCATTACGGACGGTCAGATCTATCTTGAGACCGATCTCTTCAATAAGGGTATTCGTCCCGCGATCAACGTCGGTGTTTCCGTTTCGCGCGTGGGTTCATCTGCGCAGACGAAAGCAATGAAGAAGGTTGCAGGAAAGCTCCGCCTCGAATTGGCGCAGTTCCGCGAGCTTGAGGCATTCGTGCAATTCTCTTC
>DAIUCR010000043.1:3354-4830 GCA_036846065.1 Patescibacteria group bacterium
GAGACTTCTGACCTCTCGCAGGAATCACAGGATGGTCTCAAGGAGGCAACAGAATCATTCAAGAAATCCCACCCTGAATTCTTTGGTGGAAAATAATCTATGTCGCTCAAATCCGTTAAAAACAAAATAAAATCCATCGACAAAACTCGCCAAGTGACGAAGGCGATGGAGGCTGTTTCTGCGGTAAAAATGCGCAAGAGTCAGATGGCAGCGATCAGCGTGCGTCCATACGCGGTGTCGGCACTCAAGATACTCCAGAGCATCTCTGGAGCAGTTGAAGCGTCACATCATCCACTTGCAACCGCACGACCAGTAAAAAAGACCTGTATCGTGCTTGTCTCGGGAGACAAAGGTCTTGCGGGAAGCTACGGATCTGCACTCCTAAAGAACGCCTATCGCTTCATCGAAGAGAAGGGACTCACGAAAGAAAATACGGCCTTCATCACTATTGGAAAGAAGGGGTACGAACACTTCAAGAAGCGCGGATGGACCATTGTTGGTCAGCATGAGAAGTGGAGCGACAAGATCACTTTTGATATGGTGGAACCACTCGCAATGCAAGTCAAAGAGCTTTATCTGAGTGGTGAGTATGATGAGATATTCATTGTGTACACGAACCTTGTCTCAACTCTGAAGCAGAGTGTTTATGCGCGACAGCTTCTTCCTGTCACATTTTCCGGTGTTAACGAAGTCATTCGCGGCATCACCCCCGAAAAAGGTAAATTCTCTGAGTCAAAGGATGCGGATATACGTGAACCCATCAAGGAGCACAATTTTGAACCATCAGTAGAGGAGGTTCTTGTAGCACTTATTCCCGTACTCTTTAATATTCAGATGTATCACTCCGTCCTCGAATCAAATGCTTCCGAGCATTCCGCGCGCATGATCGCAATGAAAAATGCATCAGATAACGCAAAAGAGATATCCCGAAACCTTAAATTACACTTCAACAAAGTTCGTCAAGCAGCCATCACTCGCGAAGTCTCCGAGATTGTTGGTGGAATGGAGTCAATGAAGGTTGTCGATGCGTAAACCAGATATATTTAATCAAATGTAACTTATTTATATGGAAGATATCACCACAGAAGACGTCATCGACGCACTCACGGATTCCGAGAACGAAGGAGCACTCGATATGGTCACCGCACTTTACGAGAAATGGAGTAAAGAGGATGGTCAGACCATCGAGGCGCGCATCAAGTACGCAACACGCTGTGCTCAACTTATCTATGATGCGAAGCGTTATGAAGATGTCGTCGCGTGGCTCGATATCATTGCCACACAGATCTCCGATGACGAAGGTCCTGACAGTGAAGAGTATGCGGCATTCGTCGAAGATGAGGGACTCGAAACACTTCGCGCAAACGCAACTGATCGCATCTTTGGAGATGATGAGGAAGAGGATGATGATTATAACGATGATGATGAATAAGAATTAATAATAGAATTACCAATATGACCAAAACAGCAACACAT
>DAIUCR010000044.1:0-4634 GCA_036846065.1 Patescibacteria group bacterium
ATGATGAATAAGAATTAATAATAGAATTACCAATATGACCAAAACAGCAACACATCCAGGAAGAGGAATGATTAATGAAATCGTGAGTGCTGCCATGCTTGGTATTATATTTTTTGGTTTATCTTTTTCATTTACTTACGCTAATGAGTCTCTCATGCAAGGCATGATTGATGGACAAAATACTTTTTTCCAGATTTCTGACAGTTCATATCTCCCCATCACACTCAACAGCTCCGAACCCATCTCCCTCCGCCTCGAATCCGCTCCAAACATCGTCACACTGGCGATCGATGCAGCCACCTCATCCCTAGAAACCACCATCTCCATGGGTGGTTTTTTTCCTCTCACCACATACTATAAATACTCTGATACGTATCACAATCTCATTCAATTCACCACTGACGAAACCGGTGTGTATACATACACGCAAGATATTTCTGTTCCCCACATCATCTTCATTCAATCCCACAAAAGTACGAAGTTCCTTCGTGACGATGCAACAGGTGGAGATTGTGCACTAATTGGAATTTGGGATACATCCACAAAAACCTGTACCCTCACGCAAAACCTTTTCGAAACGGTGCAAATTGATTCGGATAATATCACGCTCGATGGAAACCACTTCACTATCTCCGGTTTTCATACTGGTTCCGGTATATACATGAATGGAAGGTCAGGGGTCACCATCAAAAACCTCGAGATCACCAATTTCTCTTATGGTGTGAGCCTGTATAACTCAAACAATATTCATATTGCAGATAACATTCTTTCAAACAACGACTATCAAGCGATCGTCCTTTCAAATTCCATTGCGAACACCATAACAGGAAACACGGCGTCACTCCTTGTTCCATCGACAAGTCGACATCAAGGGTTCGTCCTCTACAATTCCCATAACAATATTTTTCAATCAAACGCAATCATGCTCAATGCTCGTGCAAGTATTTCCGGAGGTCACCAGGGCATTCTTCTCTTCAGCTCTAATAACAATACCTTCATATCCAGCAGTGTTTCCGACACCTACCAAGGAATCCTTTTCTTTAGTTCCTCAAACAACATCGTGCGTGAGAATACGATACGAGACAACCAGAATACGGGGCTCTCCATATTTTCTCCCGCAAGTGGTAACCAAGTCTATAACAATAACTTCCTCAGAAACCCGACGCAGGCAGTGAATTATGCCGGTGCAGGGAATGTGTTTCATCTCCCCATCCCTGATGGTGGCAATTATTGGGATACATTCGATACAACATCGGAAGGATGCAGTGACATAAATACAGACGGTTTTTGTGATGCGCCACGCGTGTTCACGAGTGGACAGGATAATTTTCCGTGGACAGCGCAGGATGGATGGAAAAGTCTCACCAACCAATCGCCCGTGCTTTCGTTTGCAGCCGAGACACCCCAAGGTCTCTATGAAGATGATGGTATTCAGGACCACAAGGGTACTGCGGGGAAAACACACTTCACGTTTTCGGTGATTTATACGGATGCACAAAATCGAATGCCAAACACAGTCAGCCTTATCGTGGGTGATGGTATTGCAACGACAACACTCCCGATGCACATTGATGCAAGTGCAACATCAACACTTCATGATAGTGATTATCACAATGGAGAAACATATGTTGCAAGTTCAACGTTTCCTAAGGGTGCACATCAGTACTACTTCGAGACATCCGTCGGAACCGACATCGTACGATTACCTGGTACGGGCACACTGACATTTGAGGTGGGGTATCCCAATGTGTTGTTTCTGCCGGGAATCATGGGGTCACGACTGTATGATGCAACAGGCAAAGTACGCTGGCTCCCTGAGAATGACACGGAAGCAGATTATGTTCGTATGCAGAGTGATGGAACAAGCGCACTCCCCGATATTACGACCCTGGATGCAATCGATACTGCGGACGCACAACAGCTCAATACGAACATCTATAAATCATTCTTGAATGAAATGAAGTTGTGGGAAGGTACCTATGGTATCACTGCAACGACCACCCCATACGATTTGCGACTGGATTATGATGCGGTCATTAATAATGGACGGAAACTTGCGAATGGTCGAATTTCTTATTTACTCCCACCGCTCACAGGGGAGGACCCGTATATTTTGCAGACGCTAAAGCACCTTGCTTCCACCTCACCAACAGGAAAGGTGACCATCGTTGGTCACTCGCAGGGAGGACTCATTGCAAAAGCCTTAATGCAAAAGATCGGTGCGACAACCACCGCCACACTTATTGATAATGTCATTCTTGTGGCAACTCCGCAATTGGGAACTCCGAAAGCAGTGGGGGCGCTTTTAAACGGATTCGAAACGGGCATCACTGGTGCTATTTCTGATGAAAAATCTCGCGGCTTGGCACAGAATATGCAGAGCACATACAATCTTCTCCCTTCAGCAAATTACTTCACTTATGTTAATGATCCGGTTATTACGATCTCATCATCAACGCTTCCTGAATGGTCAAACACTTATGATGACACCATCCACTGGAATCAGGGGATGTATAACTTCATGGCAGACACTGCGCAATTGCGTACAAAACCCGCATATGTCGATTTGAACAATCCCGAAATCGTCAATTTATCATTTCTTAATCGCGCCCGCACAGTGCATGCCTCACTCGATGATTGGACTCCACCACAAGGAGTGCAACTCACAACAATTGCAGGATGGGGACTGGAGACATTATCGGGTGTCGAATATGAAAATGTTCCGAAATGTACATCTTCATGGAGTGGTGGTTGTCTTGCGTATTCGTATGATTTTACATTAACTCCCAAGCATGTGATCGATGGTGACGGGACGGTCGTTGAGCCGAGTGCGCAGTGGGCAAATGGAGCGACGAGTACGCGCTGGTGGGTGGATTTGAAGGAATATAATTTTTTTAACCCAGTCGAAACAGCCTTTGGTTTTTTCGGTCTTGGGCACGCCGATATTCTCGAAGTCCCCGAACTCCGCACTCTTATTACTCATATTCTCACCAGTGGACACAGCGAACCTCCAACTGAGTATATTTCCGGTCTCGCCCCTGCATACAATGGAACAGATGACCGTCTTCACTTCACCCTCCACTCCCCATTAATACTCGGCTTCATGGATACCAACGGCAACTACACCGGTGCAACAGCTACGGGTACGCTCTCCTATATTCCCGGAGTATATTACGAACGCTACGGGGAGGTGCAGTGGCTCTCTGTTCCCAAAGATATTGCGGGAACGCTTGTTATGCACGGCACCGCAACCGGATCCTTCACGCTTGATATAGAAGAAGTGAATGGCAACACAATACTCTCCACCACCTCATTTGCAGGTATTCCTTCGGGAACGAGTACCATCGTTACTATGACTATTGATCCATTGCGCTCTGTCACAGCAAGTTCGACACTTGCCGTTGATACTGATGGTGATGGCACGCCAGACTTCACTCTTGCATCCAATCAGGGCGGTGTTGTGCTATCTCCCAAACCAGCCCTCACCGTAACCGCAGATAATAAAACAATGGCTATCGGCAGTGCCATTCCCGAATTTTCCGCCACACTCACGGGTTTCATAAATACCGACACCGCATCCACAAGCATCACGGGGACGCCCTCCTGCACCACGACCGCAACGCAGGGAAGTCCTGTCGGCACATATCCCATCACGTGCACCAAGGGCACCCTTGCCTCCAACGCCTACGACATCACCACCTTTGTTGCAGGCACACTCACCACTACCTACCGCTTTGATGGTTTCCTCCAGCCAATTAATGATACGACATACAATCCCACACAAAATCTAAGCGTCTTCAAGGGTGGCAGTACTGTTCCTGTGAAGTTTCAATTGAAAAATGTCACAGGCACCCCTCTCCAATCCACCTCTGCACCTCTCTGGCTCACTCCGCAACAACTTTCCCCACTCTCCACAACAGTGAGTGAGCTATTGTATACTGATTCTGCGACCACTGGCTCTACGTTTCGTTTTGACACCGCAAGTCAACAATACATCTACAACTGGAGTACCAAAGGACTCACCACGGGGTACTGGTATCGACTCTCTGCGCAATTGGATGATGGGACGATACTCTCGGTGGTGGTTGGGATTCGTTAATTTACATTACTCATTACTTAATTTTCTATGAAAAATTGGTTGAAAATACATAAGGTATTATTAATAAGTTCAATCGGTACTTTAACGCTATTGATATTTGGAATTATTTCGAGCACGAATGTCTGCTACCACAATAAAATTTGTTTCAGATTTTTTGATAGTTACATCACACAAACTATTGCAATTTTACTCCTGCTACCCCCCCCCCTCCTTTTTCTCTCCCTCCTCACATACCGCATGCGCGACGAGATCTTCCGTGCATGGACCGCCTTCGCACGATGGTGGATACCACTTTCAATGATTGCCATTCTTGTTACTCCAAGAGAATCAGGGGGATTTATTTCCATCCCGCTTCAAGCCACTCTCGCACTCTTCTGTGCAGGAGTATTTCTTATTGTTTCGCTCATTATCATCGCGTGGAAACATTATTCCTTGAAAAAAAATAAATAACCGTTAGTATACCTACACATGAAAACAAACACAGCAACACATTCAAATAGGGGGACGATCAAGCAGGTGATCGGTGCCGTCGTCG
>DAIUCR010000045.1:0-4527 GCA_036846065.1 Patescibacteria group bacterium
TACAATATAAACATTCGCAAATGTCAAAAGGGTGCAAAAAACAAAAAGACCGCATGATGCGGTCTTTTAAAAGATCTTCAAAAAACTACCTTCCTCCTTCGGGATCATACTCACTTCTCAGTAACCCATAATGCACAAGGTCTCTAAATTCCCCATCCTTATAGAGTGCCTGACGTGAACGCCCCTCTTCCCTAAATCCGAGCGCAAGCGCAAGTTTTTGCATACCCGCGTTATTCTCCGCAGTACCACAGTAGATGCGCTGAAGATTGAGCTGAGAAAAACCGTGCGCAATAATGAGACGCATGACCTCTTTGCCGACACCTCGGTTCCAGTACGACTTATCACCGATAAGTATCGCGAATTCCGCAGACTGATTGAGCAGGTCAATTCCCTGCAAACCCACATTGCCAACATGGGCGTCGGTCGACTTATCACAAATTGCGAGGATAAGATTTTCATGAGATTGTATCGTCGTTTCATAATATCGACGCATATCCTCATCGTAATTAGGAAAACGATGATGTGAGTTGTACCGACACACCTCCGCGTCATTGAACCAGTCACGATAACGCTCGGTTAGGTCTTCCGCGCTTAGTGTGCGCAAGTAGATATTCTCAGCCACAAGAAATGGGGTTTTCATGATTTCTCCCTAAGTTTTTAAAGAATGAGCTGCACAAAGAACAATGTGCTCATCCTATACCTGATTGATCAAATTTTCCATACGCTTCACAATGCGAAGCAATTCTTCTTCTGACATATCGTTTCCTTCATTATCACTCGAGAAATGAAAGCCTTCTTCAAGAGTATCACCTTCTTCAAGGTATTTACCCATCTTTGTAGTGTCCGTCATGTGTGGATGCTTCTCAGGAAGGACCACGAAGTAGTCACTGAAACCGACCGCATGGCGACCCTCTTCGCGCGTGAGCAGCACCTCATGCAATTTCTCGCCGGGGCGGATACCCATGACCTCTCTTTTCGCATTCGGAACAATGATATCGAAAAGGTCTGCGACCTTCATCGCTTGCGCCTTGGGAATAAATATTTCTCCACCCTCCATGTGCTTGAGCGCAAAAAGGACGATCTCGAACGAACGCTCGATGTGGATCCAGAAACGCGTCATGCGCTCGTCAGTAATATAGACAGTTTTTGCATCACGGTTACGGATCAAATGCTCGACGATACTTCCGCGACTTCCCACAACATTTCCGTATCGTACAACACTAAAGAGTGTCGAACCTGCTCCGTATGCATTTGCTGCAATGAATAACTTCTCAGCACAGAGTTTTGTTGAGCCATAAAGATTAACGGGCATTGCCGCTTTGTCGGTTGAGACAAGGACGACCTTCTCTACTCCATTATCAATTGCCGCATCAATGACATTCTGACTTCCCATGATATTCGTCTTCACTGCCTCAAAAGGATTGTATTCAAGCGCGGGAACCTGTTTTAATGCGGCCGCATGCACAACGATATCTACTCCATGGAATGCGCGCTGCAACCTTGGAAGATCACGGACATCACCAAGGAAATAACGCATGCGATCATCCTTGATCTCTGCCTCCATCTGCGACTGCTTGAGCTCGTCACGTGAAAAAACGATGATCTTTTTCACCTCAGACTTTTCGAGTATATATTTGATAAAATTTTTCCCGAATGATCCGGTGCCACCGGTCACGAGAAGCGTTTTTCCTTTGAGAATGCTATTTTCCATAATATTAAGATATGTTTTTATTCAATAACACTATTTTTTTCTGATAAGGGTCTCTCCCACCAATACAGCATCTATATCAGAATTCTCAAACACAAACAGGGCATCAACAGGTGTCATTACAATCGGAAAACCGTGTAAATTAAATGAAGTATTAAGCAAAGCAGAAATCCCAGTCAGTTTCTCAAACTCAGTAATGATTTCATGATATTTCGGATTCATCTCCTTTGTCACCATTTGAGGTCGTGCAGTAAAATCAGCAGAATGCAGTGCTCCTGGTATGTCTTCTTGTGCTTTTAATGTTGAATCAAAACCCACGGTCATGTACGGGGCAAAATACTTCTTAGGGTTCTGAAGGTAAAGATCAGACTTCTCAGCAAGAATACTCGGAGTAAATGGCATCCAAAAATCACGATTCTTAATCTTCTCATTTATTTTCCGTACAATATTGGGATATTTTGGATTTGCAAGGATTGATCTGTTGCCAAGCGCACGCGCACCAAACTCCATTCTTCCAACACAACGAGCAACGACTCCTCCATCTGCGAGCAATTGAGCAACCTCACCCGCTGTAACATTACGTGTGACATCGTATTTTTTCTCTACATCACCCCCTTGAAGCATTACATCCACTTCACCCTCACTAATATCTGGACCAAGATAAGCACTCTCAAGTGGCTTAAGAATATTTTTATCAATATTTTCTGCTTCACAGTAATCATGCATCACCTTATAACAAACACCTGGCGCAAGGGATTCGTCACCAACTGATGGTGGCACAAAAAATTCTTCAATTTCTGAAATCTGGCCAATTTTATGCATCGCCTTCATGTTCATACCGACACCACCACCAAAAACCACTCTTTTTGCTTTATATAACTTTAGTGCGTTGGAGACCCATTCAGATAGAATGTCTTCAACGTAACGCTGAAGTCCTCCCGCAATCCCATCGAAACGACAACCCTCCAATTTATTGCGAAAATAAAAGTACATATCAGTTGGCTTCTCCTTATATTTGAATTCGAGACCATCCACAAAGAGATTCTCCTTGAATATCTTATAGGGCTTATCCGAATAATACGGCTTGGAGTATGGAGCGAGCCCCATAACCTTATACTCATGTTCGTTCGGCTTCATTCCTAATAATTCTGTGATGTACCGATACAGTCGCCCAAGATTGAAAGTTTTACTCTCTGTGACTCGTTCGATCTTGCCATCTTTCACTGTACTAATGGTTGCAGAAAGGCCATCACCGTAGGCATCGGCAGTAAAAATCAGTGCATCACCACGGAGAGGAGAAGCATAATACGAATAGAACGCATGAGCCGTGTGGTGATCCACATGTATAATCTTGCTCTTATCTACACCAAGGTGGTTAGCAATGGTGTTGTGGATGAATGGTTTGTAGGTTGACCACTGAGTATCAGCGTCAGTGAAATCGATAGACTCCCAACCCCTAGGATACTGTTTTGTATCGATCTTATCCTTAAATACATCGACCCACCGAGGATTCTTTCCTTCGTAAAATTTAGGATACCAATATTCTTTCTGAGCCCTCAAATAGTCATCGGAAGAAAAGTTTGAAAAGGTTTTTGTGATTTGATAATCTGCGGGAATATGCATGCTTCCGATTGCAATTACATCAAGATCTTTACTGGATATTTTTGCTTCTTTAAGACAAAATTCTATGGCATTTTTAGGGTATGTCATATCATTCTTCTGTCGAGTCCAGCGTTCCTCAGAAGCACATGCGATTATCTTGCCATCAACCATTACGCACGCGGTCGTCAACTGCCCCAAACTTAGTCCAAGAATTTTCATAAGGGTCTCAATTAAATAGTAAAAACTTTAAGATTCAGAAAGGAGTAAAATACGCTATGTGCTTTTTTATCAATACACAAACAGCAGACTGTGTTTAATATTCCTCATCATGCCAAAACGAATATTTAAGACAAAATATATACAAAACAATGACTAAAATCAATAGTCGAAAATCTGCCGTGCAAGATCATCAGAATTACGGATACGAATTATTTCGGGAAATGGCAACACCTTGAGATTATTTTTTCCGTCAGTGAGCATGCTAACAACCTTCTTTCGGCAAATCAGGGCAACCACGAGAGCCATCGACTCCATTCCGACAACAACATCAGCAGCCACAATATCTTTAATTAAGTCAACATTCGAAGAAAGCGAAAGATCGAGCTTGTTTTTATATTCGGAGATAAGTTGATTGTGACGATCACGTCGTTCTGCGGGATGCAACCGTATAACTACTGGATGCTTGTATTTTATATTTGAAAGAAAAACTATAACCTCACGAAGAAAACCTTTTGTGTTGGGAATACGAAGATCGCTTATTACAAGAATTCCACTCTTGTTATTAACCTTATTTTTAAATACTGCGGCGCGTTTTTTTATTGCACGAAAATACTCATTCGGAACAAATCGTATTGTCACGATCTCAAGTGAAAAAAGTTGCTTCGCCAACAACTCGGCCTTCCTGTCGCCAACCCAAATTTCATCGGGAAGTTTTTTCTTCCACCCTCGCTCTGGATAACCAAAACGCTCACGATAGTTTACCCACGAATCAAGATAAACAACCGTCTTCATAGACTCTTCTTTCGCGACAGAAAGTGCCACCACTTCGATCTTCGTCATCCACCCCGAGCCAAGAAGCACAAAATCTACCCTGCGGTATTTCCTTACAACACGCGTCACCGCATCGTCTGAATCTTTTATTCTTCTGAACACAATACCTTCGCGACGAAATATCTTCGCCGCGGGACCAGCAACATATGCATGAATATCAAATTTTT
>DAIUCR010000046.1:0-1612 GCA_036846065.1 Patescibacteria group bacterium
GCTCGCGACCCCGCCTCGATACCTCGCCATGCCTCGGTATATCTCCGGCCTGCACAAGCTCACAATGCTTTTGCATTGTGAGTCTCGCTTGTGCACCCTGGAGGATTCGAACCTCCGACCCCTGCAATGTGAATGCAATGCTCTAACCAACTGAGCTAAGGGTGCATATAACAAATTCTTTCACGGAGCTTAACTAACCAAAACAGCTAAGGGTCTATATGAGGAATTCTTGCATCTCTGTTTCGGCAAAACGTATACTAACACACCTCTTCATTCGACTCAATCATCAAGTTGCAGACTGGATCGATACCGTGATCGACCGAGGAGTAATACGAAAAAGTATGATAGCAACGACAATGCCCAGAATTCCAAGAGAGGTAAACGTCACACCGTATCCAAGATATTGTGCGGAAAATCCCGCAATGATCGGACCAATGATATTTCCTAAATTCGTGAAAGCATCCTGCAGCGTTGCGATCTCTTTTTCATAACCCGGAGTCTCGGCGATATAATCCGCATAGGCGCCGCTTACCGATGGCCAAGAGAGCGAAATAAAGAAGGAGGATACGAAGCATATCACAATAAGAAGGAGTGGGGCCGTTGTCTCAATGAACCCCATCGCTACCAAGAAAAATGAGCCAATAAAAAGCCCAATGTGTGCCAATCGTTTTTTTCCGGTTCTATTTGAGAGCACACCGACGACCCAGCCAACCAAAAGAGGCGGGAGTGCGAACGCGACCATGAACGCACCACCTTCGATTCCACTCCCCACCCCTATCGCCTCAGAAAACAAGGGACCAATGGTCCAAAAGACCGCATCGATAATATTGAGCACAAAGGTCAACATGAGGACAGGAAAAAGAATATGACCGATCTTCCTCCATAATGAAAGTTCTGTGAGCAGACCAAATGCGGTACGTTTTGGTATTTCCACCTGAACATGACGTTCTTTGAAATGTAGCGAAATGAGCCCCAAGTAGAATGCAAATGCAATAGCCAAAAATATCCAGAGTGCGGTGCTCATGTATTCACTCGGGTCGGTCGCAACGAGAATAAGGCTCGCAAGAACTGGTGCGATCAAATACCCGAGTCCGTCAAAAACACGAAGGACACCAAACGTTGCGGCTCGTGCATGTGCTTCGGTGGTGCGACTCACGAGATCAAGAGTACCAAGATTATAGAGATCGTAATAAAAACCCCATATCGCCATAGCGATCAGATACATCACAACACCGGAAGAATGAAAGAGTACAAATGGATACACAAGTGCGACAGCAAACATAATGAAAAACATTCTTCGATAGTGCGCATCAGGAAGAATACGACAGATCAAAAGATCAAAGATCATCCCAGAAACTGACGACGAGCCGATGATGATTCCCATCATGCTTGGCGAGATTCCTTTTTCGACAATAATGATCGGTGCAAGGTACGTCAAAATACCATCAAATATGACGAAGAAGAATACCATGAGTGATGCACCAAAAAGTACGGGATTATGCTCGGTGTGCGTGCGCACGTATTTCTGCAAATGATGAAATGTCGGCATAATGAACAAATTCATTATAACAAAAAAGCCCCGGAGGGCTTTAATATTTGTGGGCGATAGAGG
>DAIUCR010000046.1:1712-4343 GCA_036846065.1 Patescibacteria group bacterium
TTGTGGGCGATAGAGGAGTCGAACCTCTGACATCCACTACGTCAAAGTGGCGCTCTACCAACTGAGCTAACCGCCCAATAGGAAGATATTAGCATAAATGTTTTTGAAGGACAAATAGTCTCAAAAACCGGTAAATTACGCAAACACCTTCCCCAAAATAACCTGAACTATCTTTCTTTTAACAAGGATCTACCCCTCTTTAATGAGCGTCGTAAACACAACAAGTCGTTCAGCGTAGCTTTTTTCTGATTTATTCCACACCCCCTTGCAAGTGACAAGATTAAGATGCGCTTGCTTATCAGTTGAAATAAAAATATCTGTTGCATCTGCCTCTCCGTCGAAGCTGCGAATTTTCGTAACCGCAAACACGCGAGTGACACTTTTATCATCGATGACATAGACCTTATCCCCGATTTCTAATTCATCCAGATGGTCAAAGACCGCAGGTATTCCATTCTTCCAACCAAAATGCCCCGCAATGACCGCACTTCCATACTCTCCAGGACGTTGTCCAAGGTCAAACCATGCCACATTTGTAGGCCCACTTGGCACACCCATTGCACCAGTCAAAGTAAGGCCGACATGCTCAAAAATAGCATCGACTTGAATTTTTGGAATTTTAATACGTGTCGGAACTCCCGGCCCATCTGACTCAAGTAAACTTAGTTCTAATAATGGCTCACTGCTATCTGTACTCGGAAGTAGGCCATCTCCAAACACCAAGGATCTTCCCTCAAGATCTTTTCCGGTCGAAAGAGGTGACGTGAAAGAAGTTGTGACAAAAAAGAGTGCGATCGCAAGAACAAATAATAGCCATATTAATAAGAATTTTAATTGCATATTTTTAAGAATTGGAAAAAGAAGGACTCTACACATTAGAGAGTCCTTCTTTTTCACGCAACAAACAGCATAAATGCCGAATTAGATCTGATGCTTTTTTCGTACAGCGATGACAGCTGTCACCAAAAGAGCCAGGGCGAAGAAGCTCCAAAATATATCCAACAAAGGAGCATATCCTGTATTAGGAAGTTTCGGGGCGGCACTCGCAACAACAACCGTAGCGAGCGCGAAATCTCGCGCAGTCATACCGTTTGCATCACCACTTACCACCGCAGTATTTGTGGTTGTTTTTGCAATATTTGTGCGACATGCGTACGCCCATGTTTCACTTGGATCAAGGAGGCTATCGCCATTTGTGTCACCGTATGGTCCATAGATCGGACTACACTGATCATCAGTAAGACGAACATTGCTCAACGATACTGTCCCAGGATTGGTGACTTTTTTTACATAAGTGACCATTCCACCAGAAGCCGATAGCGTAAGTGGGCTTGGAACCTTTGTTAAGTGAATAAGCGGTGGCACGATCGGCAGACCGACAATAACCGTCGCACTCGCAATATCTACAGCAGAGATGCCATTTGCCCAACCGGTTGCAACAATAGTATTCGTGTGAGTCTCCGTAAGATTTGTCGCGCAACGATACACCCATGTCTCATTCACTTCAAGTTTCATGTTTGCATTATCATCACCGGAGGAAAGGACTATTGGACTACAAGTATCACCGACCATTGTTATATTGGTAACGGGGACTGTGCCGATATTTCGCAATCGATACGTATAGTTCACCAAACCAGGACCGGATGGTAAGGATAACGGGCTTGCAGTTTTTATCACATCAATAAGAGGTGCGACAGGAGCCACAATTACTGCTGCGCCGATATCATTATTTGTGACAATACAAAATTTATTATCACCAGGAATAAGGTTTAAACCACCACTAAGGCCACAATCGCCGGAGAATGTTTGAGTATAGTTCGGATTACTCGTCTCAGTCACAACATATTTTCCAGCTGGCGCAGGAAATGTATTTGTCACACCAGAGACAACAGACGTTCCATTAACAAACAACGGGAAATCAGCGACTGTCTTTGTTCCGCCATTATCATTTATGACAACCTTCACAACATTGATCGTTGCGATCGCGCGCGATGATGTTGGAGTTACAGCCGCGACAGAACATGTTGAGGTAATCGTATCAGTATCAGTCGTAACTGTGCCATTGAACGAGAGTGCCCTTCCGAGCCATGTTACGAGATTGCCTACAGTAATGCCCGAATCATCAATATTCGTTCCCACGAATGTTGAGTTTGCAGCAAGCGTCGTTGCGGCAGTTGGAGTCCAAAATACATCACAAGATGACGCTCCATTGGCTAGTGTGACATTCGAATTCACCACTGAAGTCAGCGCACCGTTTATTCTGAAGATGAATGTTCCCGACCCAGAGAGCGTAATTCCTGCCGTGCCGATAGATGCAGCACCGGCTCCTGAAGTACAATAAACACCTGGTGTATAGAGACCAGCAGTACCGTGAGTCGTGTCAGTAGAAAGATCGATCGCACCCGGAGCAAACGTGAATGTACACGCTTGATTATTAAGATTAGTGAGGGCTGTTGCCTGATCTATCCCCGTCTGAGCGGATGGAGTAATAAAAGTTGAACCGCTAACAACGTGTGTTCCCGACCCGCCCAACGTCGTATATCCCAAGTCTCCTGATATTGTTGTTACTCCTATATTTCGAGTAAACGTACTGGAGAGAATTCCGTACGTTCCAGTTAAACCCAAGGACGG
>DAIUCR010000047.1:0-4140 GCA_036846065.1 Patescibacteria group bacterium
ACTCTTCAGTCGGGGCTTGTTGGTCTCTGGTCATTCAATGGTCCCGACATGAGTGGCGTCACCGCATACGACCGCTCGGGGCAGGGGAATAATGGCACACTCACCAATGGTCCCACTCGCACGATCGGCAAGGTGGGGCAGGGGCTCAACTTTGATGGAGTCAATGATTATGTGGATGCGGGAAATGGTAGTTCGTTGACAAATATGACCGCCATGAGCATTGTTTCTTGGATTCGCCCAAGCACTTTCGCAACACATAACCAGGGAGCAATTATCTATAAGAATTGGTATTTTGCTACTTGCCGTGTCGGCTGTGGTGTTAATAATGTGCTGAAGTTCAATATGAGTTTTGATGGTGCGGGAAATGCAACTTGGATTTCACCAGTCAATTCGATAAAACTCGATGAATGGCAACAAGTAGTGGTAACATACGACCGAAGTTCAACCCTTAATAATCCTATTTTTTATATTAATGGTGTCAGTACCTCAAGTACTCAAATACTACCTCCTGTTGGTGCAGCAGTTTCTGATGCTGCGGGGTCGCTCTATCTCGGTCTCGATACTAATTTAAGCTGGCTGTTTAGTGGCTCTCTCGACGAAGTCCGCATCTATAATCGCATACTCTCTGCAGCAGAAGTAAAACAACTGTACCTCCTCGGCCGATAGCACTCTCTATCATTTTCTATATATTATACCACATCTCAACTCTTCCGAGGTCCGACCTCGGAAAAATGGGGGAAGAATAAAAAGAAGGTTTTTAGCCCAATTCAAACATATTCGGAGGTCGGACCTCGGAATCAGAATTTGAGAGTAGTTCTCTCAGTGCCACCTCTTGTTCTTTGGAGCTTCCAAATAATTCAGTACTTATTGAGCAATTAATTATTTCTTGATAGCGTGGTGCACCAAGGAAATCGCCAGCGCTACTCCAGCGATATGTTTTGATCATGTCGAGTAGCTCGTCGGTAGTGTGGTTATCTGGCGCAGTTTGTTTGTCTTGAGTGAGTACATCAAGTACATTCAAGTGGATGTAGTGGGGGATATATAAAAAATATTCTTCGCGATCGATCAGTGAACTTTTAAATTTCCCTTGGAACAACGGACCAACGCGCTCATATTTTTTATTGAAGTACATCGTATAGCCTGTTCCAAGTTTGCGCATGAATGTAGTAATACCACCTTCAGTATTTTGTCGGAGTAAAAGATGGAAGTGGTTCGGAAGAAGAGTGAACGCAAGTATGTCGACAAGCTTTTCTTTTGACTCCGCTCTCTGTGAATCTTTCCGAGGTCCGACCTCGGAAAGATTTTGCCGATAATAGATGTGTTCAGTGGGGGAGTTACTATTAAATTCAGTGAATCCGTCAATGAAGCGAAGACGATCGTGGTCATTGCTAAAAATATCTCGTTTTTCAACACCACGATTGAATACATGATATATCTCTCCTTCAACTAATGGGTCCTTCCTTTGCATTGCTCGATATTATACCACATCTCAAATCTTCCGAGGTCGGACCTCGGAATTACTCTATATATAGATAGTATAGATAGATAAATAGAGTGCGGTGGAGTATGTTGCTTTGTTCCTCTATTTTAAATAGTTGGTATTTCCTAAAAATGTGTTGATATAAAGCTTTTTCTTTACATTACTGGGACATATTCGTATAATGCCCGATATTATGTGGAGAAAACGATTTATTGCCATTGTGCTTCTTTTGGCCGGAACAGGTCTCGGCTACTTTATTTACGCAGGTGAATACAATCCAAGCGGTGTATTTGCAAAGTTTCCGTTCAAGTATGGTCTCGATATTCAGGGAGGAACCCAGCTTATCTATGAGGCAGACACAACAAAGGTCGCAGATATAGAGATTCGTCCAACCATGGACGCGCTTCGTGATGTCATCGAGCGCCGAGTCAATCTTTTCGGTGTTTCTGAGCCGTTGGTTCAAATAGAAGAGTCTGTTGATGTGACGGGGAAGAATCGCACAGAACGACTCATTGTTGAGCTTCCTGGTGTGACCGACATCAAGAAGGCTGTTGAACTCATTGGTCAGACCCCGCTTCTTGAATTCAAGACCGAACGTCCAGATGGTCCAGAGAAGACCGAAATTCTTGAAGCATACACAAAAGCAGAGGAGGCATTTAAGGACCCCTCTCTTACTGACGCACAAAAACAGGCAATCGTTGCAAGTGAGCCACTGCTCCGCCTCGATCCAAACTTTATCGACTCGAAATTGACTGGAGCATACCTCGAGAAGGCAGACGTCACATTTGATTCACGTACGAGTGAGCCGAAAGTTCTTCTTACGTTTACTTCCGAAGGGCGTGATCTTTTTGCAGAAATAACAAAGGCAAATATTGGAAAATCTGTCGCTATTTATCTTGATGGAGCACCGATCTCGACCCCCGTTGTTCGTGAGGTTATCCTTGATGGCAATGCTGAGATCTCGGGAAGCTTCACGGTCCAAGAAGCGCGTGAATTGAAGGGTCGTCTCAACTCCGGAGCTCTTCCTGTTCCTATTGAGCTTCTCTCGACGCAGACAGTTGGTGCATCGCTCGGCGCACGCGCACTTACTTCTGGTGTGCATGCGGGAGTCGTAGGTATTCTTATTATTGCCGCATTTCTCTTGCTTTGGTATCGCCTTCCCGGACTTGTTGCTGTCGCCGCTCTTGCGATCTATATCGCGATCATGCTCGTTATCTTTAAGTTGATCCCAATAACTCTTACGGCCGCAGGTATTGCTGGGTTCATTCTTTCTATCGGTATGGCTGTTGATGCGAATATTCTCATCTTTGAGCGCATGAAAGAGGAACTTCGGAAAGGGAAGGATATTTCTGATGCAATGCACGATGGTTTCGCGCGTGCATGGCTGTCTATCCGTGACTCGAATATTTCCTCAATGATCTCTGCGATCATTCTCTTCTGGTTTGGCACCTCACTCGTAAAGGGATTTGCACTCACGCTTGGGCTTGGTGTACTCGTCTCAATGTTCTCAGCGATCACCGTAACGCGCACATTCTTGTTTGCGCTCGGTACTCGCGGGTCTGGCAAGGTAGTGAAGTTCTTATTCGGAAGTGGAATTAAGTAAAAAACTATGTTTATCATTCGTAATAAAAATCTTTTCTTCATTCTTTCGGCGATTTTTGTGCTCTCTTCGCTTTTTGCGATGGTGGCATTTCGTCCATGGAATTATGGTATCGAGTTCACGGGAGGTTCGATCCTTGAAGTGGGATATCCTGAGGGCCGCCCGAGTATTGATGTGTTGCGTGAGGACCTTGATGCGCTTGGATGGAATGGTACCCTCGTGCAGGAAACTGGCGCTGATGGATACATTATCCGCACAAAGGATCTGAGTGAAGAGGAGCGTCAGTCGTTGATCGGTGTTGTCTCTCATGATGGTGCAACGAATATCGAGGAGCGTCGCTTTAACTCTGTTGGACCAACCATTGGTGCAGAGTTGCGCAGTAAAGCAGGGTGGGCAATTCTACTTGTGATCATCGCGATCATTCTCTATATCGCTTTTGCATTTCGTCACGTATCGCAACCGGTCTCTTCGTGGGTTTACGGATTGGTTGCAGTTGTTGCACTTGTGCATGACGTGCTCATTCCTACGGGCTTTTATGTTGCCTTTGGACATTTCAACCTTGGTGCACAGATCGACGTACTCTTTGTAATGGCAATCCTCTTCATTCTTGGATTTTCTGTACACGACACGATCGTTGTATTTGATCGTACTCGTGAGAACTTGAAACTTCGTACATGGAAGGAATTCGACGTGACGGTTGGACGTTCTGTTGAGCAGACATTCGTACGCTCTATCAATACGTCTATGACTGTGCTTTTGGTTATTCTCGCACTCTACTTCCTTGGAGGGGAGACGACAAAGAACTTTGCACTCGTACTTGCGGTGGGTATGATTGCCGGAACGTACTCATCGATCTTTCTTGCATCACCACTTTTGGTTCAGATCGCCGAATGGCAGGAAAAGCGGGATCAGAAGAAGATCGCCGCACATAAGCGTAAATAGCTACTCTTTATAATACAAAAACACCCCTTTATTGCGAAAAGCTTAGGGGGTGTTTTTGTTTAGTGACTATAAATGTTCATAAACACATAGTCTGCACTCCATATTTTGTGTACAATAG
>DAIUCR010000048.1:0-4129 GCA_036846065.1 Patescibacteria group bacterium
ACCAAGAATTGAATGCGTGGTTTGCCCAGTGCGTTAAATGCGGGCCCCGCAAGTGTGACGGTGAGAATGTCGATCGTTGCGGCAATGGTCAGCACCTTGAGGTTCGTCGTGATATCGAGCCATTGTGACCCGAGTAGTATGGCAATGATGCGGTGACCCGCGATTATTATTGCTGCGAGAAACGGTAGCGCAATAACGAGTATGAGGTCGTAGCTTTTATGGAGCCCCTCCCTTACGTGGTCGAGCGATTCTTGTACGCGTGAATAAGCGGCGAAGCTTATCTTATTAATGAGGCTGACAACGGGTGATGTCGGTGCATTTGCGAGACCTTTTGCTTTCGTGAACAATCCCACCTCGGTTGTATTCGTGAAGTGTGCAACGAGTGAGTCTTCGAGCGTGCGTGCGATCTGTCCAAGAAGACTTTGCCCGAAGATCCATTGGCTGTAGGGAAGAAGTGCGCGCAATTTACTGAGACGTAGATCGATACCTGGGCGATATTCGTGAAGCGCGTAAGAAACAGCGACTCCCGATACGGCGCCAAGAACGTTTGCATAAAAAAGCGCCCAGTAGGATCTAAAATAGAGTGCGCCCGCGATAGAAACAATACTGATGGTGGCGTATGTTGCGAAGTCGCGCAGGAACACTTTTTTGTAGTTGAGGTCTCTGAAGAAATACACTTGCCCGATATTGCCCAACGATTGAATGAGTATCACGAGTCCGCTTAATTGGAATATGAGCATTCCATCTGTTGAGTGGAAAAAGTTTGCTACATAGGGTGCAACAAAGAATATCGCACTGAACATGACAAGAGACCGAAGGATATTGAATGTCCAAATGGCATTCAGATATTGCTTCTCATCTCCATTCTTCTTTTGTACTACCGCAGATTCAAAGGAGAGCGCAGTGAGTGCGTCGATCAGACTTGGAACGATGGCAATGATCGCAATGGTTCCAAAATCACCTGGCGTAAGTATGCGTGCAGTAATGAAGAACGTGCCAAAGATAAGCACTTTCTGCATAAGTGTATTGAGGAGCGACCAGTGTCCCGCACCGAGCGCTTTCTCAAGCGTCTGTTTTTCTGTGAGACCTGCATCTTTCTGTTCGGGCTTTGCTTGGTTCATGCTATTTTTTTGCCAACCCAATCTTTTCTCCGAGTAGGGTTGCAAAGTCTTCGAGTCCTGAATCTTTGACGACATCATGTTTGGAGTCTGCGTACACCCAAAGATCCATGTAATCGACAGGGAGTGAATCCTCGAGAAGTGCGCTAACGTAGCTTATGAGTTCTTGTTCATCGTGTTTCCAATCCTCGAGTTGTGTTTTTACGAGATAGGGGAGTTCTTCATATCCATGGCAGCGCTTCACGAGAGAAAGATCATTATAGAAGACATCACCAAGAGTGATCACGGGTTTCTTGAGCAGTATACTTTCCCATCCTCCGCTTCCGGTGATCGTCACGGTGAGTGCGGCGTGTTTTATGAGTTCAAGTCCGCTCTCTGTTGGAGCAATGAGTTTTACGTTCGGGATGCCAAGTATCTCCTTGTAGAATTTGCGCGTACGATATCCGACCATCGCAGGATGTTCTTTGACATAGAGTTTCATATCAAGAGGGAGGGAGCGGGCGACCGCCTTTATAACTTGCGCTTGATCAGTGTAGTACGGCGCATAAAGGAGTGTCGCCATTTCAGGATCATAATGGAGTGGGTAGTACGCATAGCGTTCTTTCTCGTCTGATTTGGTGTAGAGGTCCGCAAAGCCGACCAGCCCTCGGGTCTTCCTCTTCACCTTGTCCCATGTGCCCCACCAAATGAAAATATCGGTATAGTCGGCATTCTTGAACTTTTTGATATCCTTAAGGAGCGTTTTGAAATGCCAGGCAGTACTAAAGAGCAGATGCTTTGGTCTAAGGAAGTATAAATTCGCGCGTCGCGCGGTTTGTTTATTGAAGGACGGATCGGCTTCTTTGCGATACGCCGCGGGGCGATCACGAAATTCTGCTAAGAATTTTATCGCTTGTTCATATTCGGGCGACTTGCGTCCATCCTTTATCTCTTCAAAACGCTTTGTCACCCAACTGAACCCTTTATAGGTTTCCGAGAATGCCATTCGGTTCTTGATACGCGCCACCTCAATGGTGATCGTCTGGATCCCACGCTTCTGTGCAATGGTATAGAGCAGCGAACTTGCGACGGAGCCAATGACGGAGATGGTGACCACGTCAGGCTTTTCACGATTAAGAAATTTGATGATCTCTTTCGCGCTGACCTGTATGCGCCGCAGCATATCCTCGTGTGATAAGAGGGCTTTGTTGTAGGGGTATTCACGCGCGAGCTGGCCATTCATGATGACGCGGTCGACATACAGGTGCGGCCAAAGATTGGGGGTCCCATATTCTTTTTCAAGCCAACGCAAATATTCGTAGTCGATCTCTTCGGAAAAGAGTTTTTTGTGTATGTCATCCTCAAGAAGAAGAGAAGTGTATTGGACATCCTTTTGCTCTTCGAGGAATTTGAGACTCGGGCGCATACTTACAAGCCCGCAGAATTCGGTATCAGCAAAGTTTTTATTGAGATGTGTTGCCATGGCATGTCCGATCAATGCCCAGCGTCGTTGTAGGAAAAAGCAGATTTTCATTTTGGTTTCCTTTTCAGGTATTTATAACTTTAGCACACAATAGCAGGCTGTAATCAGGATAACAAAGTCGTGTTATTATGCACCTATGTATAACAACCGAAAGGAGAAGATTGTCGCAATAGTTGAGGCACGCATGACCTCGAACAGGCTTCCAGGGAAGGTACTGCTTCCCATTGGTGGTATTCCCGCACTTGAGCTGCTCGTATCGCGATTGCGCCAAAGTAAGCATATTGACGCGATATGTGTCGCGACGACGATAAATGCCGCCGATGACGTCATTGTCGCCCTTGCGCAAAAATTGGACATCAGCTTTTTTCGGGGAAGCGAGTCAGATGTACTTGGGCGCGTACTCGGTGCGGCACAGTCGATGAGTGCAGACATCATTGTCGAGATCACGGGGGATTGCCCGTTTGTCGACCCCGAGCTTGTCGACCGTGGGGTTGAAGAGTTCTTTGCAAAAGATCTCGACTATGCGTCAAATACGATCAACGCGACGTATCCGAATGGATTTGATATCCAAGTATTTCCGACTGCTGTCCTCGCGGAAGTTGATATGTTGACCGATGACCCGGTAGATCGTACTCATGTGTCGTACTATATCTATATGCATCCCGAAAAATATCGATTGCATAATTGGGTTGCAGATGAAGCAAGTACGGGACCGCAGTTGCGCATGACGCTTGATGAAGATTCCGATTACCGAGCCCTCCTCACTGTTTTTGATGCACTTTCGGGAGAGAACCCAAATTTCTCTGCAAGAGATGTTGTGCAGTATTTACGGACTCATCCGGAAGTGGTAGCAATGAATGATAGCGTTAGACAGAAAGAAGCACATGAACTCTAAAAAGAAACAGCAGCAAATATATCGTGTGGCGATCATTGGCGCAGGGCGCATTGGCTGCGGTTTTGATGGTCCGACATCGCGGGAGGTTTTGACGCATGCGCACGCGTTCAGCACTAGCGATCGCACGCAGCTCGTCGCTATTGTCGACACGAGTGCGACCCGAGGAAAAAAGGAATCGAAGAAATGGGGAGTGGAGTTCTTTACTGACATCGAGCGCATGCTTGATACTGCAAAACCAGACATTGTGGTCATTGCAACACCTGACGATACGCACGCGCTTCTCCTTGAAAAAGTTTCTGCAAAAAAAAGTGTAAAACTTATCGTGTGCGAGAAGCCCATTGCGGTCAGTAAGAATGAGGTCGCGATGTTGAGAAAAAAGGTCGCACTACGCAATGTTACGATCGTGGTGAACTTTTCTCGTCGTTTTGATCCTGTCGTGCACGAGGTTCGCGAGGCACTGCTTCGAGGAAAATATGGTCAGGTAATTTCTGCAAATGGTATCTATACGAACGGGGTGTTGCATAATGGTTCACATATGATGGATCTCGCGCGGTTCATTTTTGGAGAGATGACATCATCCTCGATGCACTTTGCTGTCCCTGATCACAAGGAAGGGGCTCCGAGTATTGGCGGAGTGATGACCTTTGAGCGTTG
>DAIUCR010000049.1:0-4048 GCA_036846065.1 Patescibacteria group bacterium
CACTTGCGGGGCCCGCATTTAACGCACTGGGCAAACCACGCATTCAATTCTTGGTGCATGGAATATACCTCTCAGTACTTATTGTGGCGCTCATTATTCTTGTGCCGACACATGGAACGTTTGGCGCATCGATCGCGATGCTCTTAAGCTCAATGATCGCGGGAATATATTCCATCACACGACTACACAAACTCGTCAGACTTTCTTTTAAAAAAATTATTGAAACGACCACTGTTGTAAGTATTGCGGTTCTTCTCCCACTACCACTCACTGCGTGGCTACTCAACTTTCCATTTGCAAATAGTACTCTGGGATTCTTATTGCTCGGAGCAATGACTGGACTGAGCTACGTTGGTATCATCACCTTCTTTGGAAGAATGTACGGGAAAGGCCCCCATAATACCCTTCTCGTTATCGCTGGATCACTACGAACACGACTAAACCGCTAAGTGCTCCCTGTCTTCCTCTCATACACAGCCCTCATCATCTCATGCCATTTTGCGATGACTTTTTTGTGATTCATTTGTTCATCATTCAGACGTGCGTAACAATTACGAGATAGTTCTTTGCGGAGCTCTGGGTCATTTCCCATCTAACGAAGACACATCTAGCCTTATTCCCACCCATGGGGTAATATGACACCCATGAAGTGCTATGCCTGTAAAAAAGATGGATTAAAGTTATTCCTATCTCTGGGTCACCAGCCACCAAGTGACGCGTTCTTAAAACCAGAGGACATGAATAAACCAGAGGAAACGTATCCTCTTGATTGTTATTTTTGTCCATCGTGCACCCTAATACAACTAGGATATGCAGTTGATCCGGAGATACTATTTCGCGAGTATGTCTATAACACTGGGAGTAATAACGCACTCCGAGTAAACTTTCATGAATTAGTTGAAAAAATTTTAAAAAAATATCAACCACAAAAGGGAGCTCTTGCCGTTGATGTCGGTTCAAATGATGGCACCCTACTCGAAAACTACATACCTCACGGACTCAACATACTAGGAATTGACCCTTCGAGCGCAACCTCAATTGCAATAGAAAAAGGGATTCCAACACTAGTTGAATTCTTTAACAAAGAAGTTGCAGAAAAAGCAGTTACTCGATACGGTAAAGCACAAATAATTACCGCAACCAACGTCTTTGCTCACGTTGTTGAAATTGATTCATTTATGGATGGCGTCGTATCACTTCTCGCCGATGATGGTGTTTTTATCACAGAATCAGCATATGTAGTAAACATGGTGAACAACATGTCATACGACCAGATATACCACGAGCATTTACGCTACTACGGAGTAAAATCACTTGAAACACTTTTTGAACGATATAGCATGGAGATAATCGATATTGAAGAAATTCAGAGTCACGGAGGATCAATCCGTGTCTACGCAGCAAAGAGAGGTGCACACGTTAAGGAAGCGAGTATTGCTGAGTTTTTAACCCATGAGCAAGAGGAGGGATTTTGGAAATTTGAAAAATACGAGCAATTTGCAAAAAAAATCGTCGACACAAAATTTAAATTGCTTGATATAATATTTGAGCTAAAAAGAAACGGTCAACGCATTATTGGAATCGGTGCTCCCGCAAAGGGAAACACTCTGTTAAATTACTGCAAGATCGATTCTGATCTTATCGATTATCTTACAGAAAAGAGCAAATTAAAGATTGGACTTTTTAGCCCAGGGATGCACATTCCGGTTGTAGACGAGGAACTACTTTTAAAGGAGCAGCCCGAAGCCGCACTTATCCTCTCGTGGAATCTCGCCGAGGAACTTATCCCAAAATTACGCAAACTTGGATATAAGGGGAAATTTATCCTTCCCAATCCAGTACCAATAGTATTGGAAAAATAATACAACTCTATGGAGCAATTACCACTTCTTGGAATGGGCACTTGGGGCATGGGTGGAACTTTTGAAAAAGACACCCGCAACGATGATGAGTCGATTATCGCACTTCGTTCGGGTATCAATCTTGGAATCACGCTCATTGATACTGCTGAATTTTATGGAGCAGGGCACACAGAGGAACTTATTGCTGAAGCAATTCAGCCGTATCCGCGAGAATCCATCAAAATCATCAGCAAAGTATGGAAAACAAATCTCCACTATGATGCCGTTCTTGATGCCGCAGAACGCAGTCTAGCGCGGTTAAAAACTGATTATATCGATCTTTACATGATTCATTGGCCATCTGATGAAGTCCCATTAGATGAAACTATGTCAGCAATGGAACGACTGGTTAACGAAGGGAAGGTTCGCACGATTGGAGTGAGTAATTTTTCCACAGAACTTATCGAAGAGGCGCAACGTTCACTCATCAACACTCGGCTCACGGCAAATCAAATTGAATACAATCTCACGAATCAGAACGAGCAATACGCGACAATTCCTTATTGCAAACAATACGGATTACAGGTGATTGCATACCGACCATTTGCAAAGGGTTCATTAACAAGAGTGAAGAGTGATATGATTCTTCGCATCTCAGAAAAATACAACAAGACACCAAACCAGATTGCTCTCAATTGGTTGATTTCGCAAGACATCATTGCAATCCCGAAAGCATCAAGCCTAGAACATATGAAGGAAAATGCGGGTTCCCTCGGGTGGGCATTAAGCAAGGAGGACATTGATTTGCTACGTACCGCCTTTTCATCGAAAACATTTCCATGAGAATAATTTTACTCACGTCAAAAATAGACCTAGAGACTGCGGGCGGATCAGTCATAGACCTTGATTTCAAGGCGCGAGGCCTTGTTGAATTGGGGCATGACGTTACGGTTATAACAACTTTCATTGAGAGAAATAAAATTCCGATAAATTTACCTTATCATGTCACAGAAGAAATGATCGCAAAAAGATCACTTCTTCCCCTTCAATATTACGGATATCGTATTCTTAAAAAATACGAAGCTCAGTGTGATGCATTCTATATTGATGGACAGATTTTTGTATATGCGGGTGGCGCCTATAAATATCTTGGTGGTAATATTCCAATTATCTCCTTTTTCAATGTACGGTTAAATTGTTGGGGGGACACACATCGCACAGCGGAGATAGGTGCACCAAACATCTTTAAAAAGCTGAAAAAGAAAATCCGAATCATTGTTGAACGAATAATTGGAATACCCATTGCAAATAGCATTGACGCGCATATCTTTACAACCCCAATGGTTGCACAACTTTATAATGAATGGGGGTTCAAAAAGGAAAAATCTTATATTATTCCTGATTTTGTCGATATGCGCGCGCTTACAAAAAAACATCACATCTCAAAAGCTCAGATTTTCAAAAAACAGCATGACGCAAAAAAACTCGTTATATTCTCTACGGGAAGAATGATTCCCGAAAAAGGATTTGATCTGCTCATCGAAGCGTTCGCGTTAGTCGAAGAAAAGGATAAATATCATGTCATACTCTGCGGTGGAGGCCCCGATAAAGAGCGCTTAGAAATACTAGTGAAAGAAAAAGGATTACGAGACTATTTTACTTTCACTGGATGGGTTGATCGTTGCGAGCTGGAGAATTTTTTAACGGATGCACATATATTCGTTTTTCCGAGGTGGTGGATTGAATATACGTCAGTATTACTTATTGAGGTGTTTGCGTTTGGATTGCCATGCATCATTCCAGCAAATGGTGGACTAGCGTGGCTCGCGAATGACAAAGCGCTCATGTTTCCAGAAAATAATTACATAGATATGGCAAAATGTATTGAAAAACTAGGGCGAGACGAGGAGCTCCGAATCTCAATTGGAGAAGAATTACTCAATCGCACGGATGAACTCGACAAAAAAATCCTCCTTCAAAAGCTGGAAAACATTTTCATTGAAGTCACGACACGATAAATTCCCACTACTTTGAACTTGGATTCTTGAGATACCAGTCGACCATCGTACGGAGTCCGTCTTCGAGATTGGTCTTTGCCTCCCACCCCGTATCACGCTTGATCTTCGAGACATCAGGAAGTCGGCGCTTCACGCTCCCTTCGGGAGAATTCTTTATGTCGAGGTGTTTTGGGTGCCAATCCATGGTAG
>DAIUCR010000050.1:0-4038 GCA_036846065.1 Patescibacteria group bacterium
CTTGAAATTTTTGCGAATCGGTTTGTGTAGGGAGTACGCTTGTTGATCTTTGAGAAACTGTCTCACTTTAGCTCTGGTGATACCCTTTATGTGGGCTTTCTTCCCACTTCGATAAAGTTTCTCGACCCCTCCGTAAGACCCCGGGTCTTGAGGGTTATAATAAAGATCCTTCAATTGCTCCATGAAGTGTTTGGGGTGCTACTGGCGATGGGAGTCAAACTTTGAAATGCAATTGGATGTCCTGCAACTCCCCCACTATCAATCATAACACCTAAGTTGAATGCACTCCTTAGCGCTTCAATAATATGGTCGGGGACGTCCTTTTCTTTCGGGGCGAAGAAATTATAAACGAGGACGGCTACTAAGCTAAGCGTGATAATTGCAAGAATTAAAATTCGTGCCCAGTAAATTGTTGCTTTTAAATACCCCTCCAGTTTGTTTACCTCTTCTCTAACACCATCTACTTGATCGATGACAGCCCCAATCTGACCCCTAACTCCATCACATTGATCTAACTCTAGCTCAGCCATATTTGGACAAGAAAATTAAGAATTGGAAAGTTTAATCCAGCAGATGCAGACCAACTCTTTATATAGAAAAAGCGAGAGGGAGACAAAGACGAAAGGTGGTATGATCACTGATTAGAATTACAACTAAGCTAAGATAAAAGATGAAAGCGCAATGAGGGAGGAGGACGAGGATGAGAAACCTAACGATAATTAAAAGGGCAAGAAAGGTGAGGATACTTATGTAAGCACTCAAGATCAGATCTAGTCAGCGTTTAGCTAACGGCAATAAGAGTGGAATAAAAAGTAGACCTACGGCTACGCGCGCTGCATTGCTAACTACCTTAAGAGGTGCAGATAGGATAAGAAAGGTGATAAGCGCAGAGCAGATAATTATTCGCAGACTCATGATTACGCGAGAGTTACATTACATTTGCCGCATGCTGCGTGAAAGATTGGAATAAGTTGATCAAGAGAGATGATGGGTTCCTTATGAGATTGGAGCAGAGCTTGAGCAGAGATAGTAAATTGCTTACGATACAAAGCACGATGAAGAATTTGACATGCAGGAGAAGGGTTGGCAGGAGGAGGAATGAGAGGTGAGACTAACGTATCGTAGGAATCAAGAAGATAAACAAGCGACTCGCTAACACTAAGAGCTGGAGGAAAGGTTGGAGGAGAAGTAGAAAGGCGAGAAACACAGGGTGCAGAAAGAGTAGGACAATCAGGTTTCTTGAGGCATGAGCGTTTCTTAGCCTTGGAAGCAGGAGCAGGAGGAGCAGGAATGGGTGTAGAAAATGAAGATGGAGCAAAAGTCGGAGGAGGAGTAGGAGGTGCATGTGAGATAGTGCGTGTCCGGGATAGAGGAGGTGCAATCACGCTTTGGCTAAAGGTGACCTTCCGCTTTGGCGCTCGCTTCTTCTGAGGCGTCTTTGGCGCTTCGGCAGCCAACTCTTTCGTCACAATCGGGCCGGGCGGGAACGTTGAGACGTCTGCACTCTTCACAACTTCTTGCACAAACTCTGGTGGCAATTGAGGCAACAGATCGTTGGCGAGCGTCTCCCAATTCAGGTCGTCGATGTCACCGAATGCCGCTCGCCACGCTTCGAGCATGGGGTTGAGAGGGGAAATGGGATTAGATGTTGCCGATGTCGAGGAAGATGTCTTCTCCGCCATTAGGGTTGGGCACTCTCAAATACTCCCGGGGCTTGAAAGCAGCTGGACCAATTCGTGGACGTTTGGGTTGGAGGAAGGTAGAGGGATCCGAGTTCAATCGTTTCGTGGGATTTGGGCACTGCTGGGGATCGAGATAGATGCTTTGGATAAACGGCTCGTTGATCGATGTCGAGGGATTGTAGGATTCGCTCACCTTCTGAGGACTGGTAGAGGTGCTCGTGCTCGCGTCCTTGGTCTTCGCTGGAGTCTCCTTGGTCGAGATAGAGGTTGTGGGTTGGCAAACCGAAGGCTGGTCTTGATCGATGAGTTGAGGGTTGGAAGCAAGCAGTTCGGAGCGGAAGACCTTTTTGGTCTTGATATTGGCGAATTCTTCCTTCCTCGGTGCCTCCTTGAGTAGCGCTTGGACCTTCTCGTCTAGACGCGGAAGGAAATAATTAAAGTTTTCCCAAGCTTCGAGTGGGAAATAAACGCCTTTACTCTCCTTTGGTTGATCGTTCTCGTCCGGAGTATAGAAGCGGTGCAGTCCCACTAAGTGTTGACCAGCAGTTTTGATGATGCGAAGAAGTACTTGAGTCTTTTGAGTCTTAAACACAGGATATGAGATCACAGTCTCAATGCCGACTGAAACATGATCCATAAGCAAAATATTAAATTCGAATTGGAAATTTGGAAATTTAAAGAAGTTAATTTAATTTCGCTCGCTTGCTCGTTTATATGGAGAGAAAATTTAGCTCTGCTCGCTGTTTCTAAAAATAAGGCACTTAATAAGGAAATGCACACGCCCTATGTATCATGTTGCTATTTTTAGAAACATGACACGCACTCTTAATGTAGGTCAAGTAAACAAGTCTGGCTCTGTTACTAAAAATAACAATGTCATACCAAAGATCATCCTTCATATAGATTTTGAAAGGGAGGTTTTCCTCTTTGATCTTTTTCATCAGAGTTCTGAACTCCTCATCACAAAGACTGCAGTGAGCCAGGAAATCGTTGGACGGGACTTGATGAAAGTAAATTAATTTGACTGCGTTTTGGAGGACTTCGATAGAACAATTTTCATAATAGGTTGGTTTTAAGAATTCAATTTGTTTGTCATCTTTGATAAGTTCTTTCATGGGATTCGGGTTGCCTTCCTCCTCTTCGAGTACTCTGATTAAACGCTCGATCCCCTCTTTATCCAACGGCTCTGATTTAATGTTCCCAATGTAAAAGGGGGTTCCGAGAACCACTAGTGACATGTAAATACAACGCTCCCACTCGTAAAATAATTCAATCCACTCATGAATTCCTCCCGTTTCGATATGAAGAGAAAATACTCGCGTCATTTTAAATATATTTATCAGAATTAGAATTATCAAATTTGGCTCGTGCACGTCTTTAAATGAGGAGAAATACAATGCTCTGATCACTGTTACTAAAAATAGAACATTACCTAAGTTTGATAGCGGGATAGTGGGTGTATCGACACGTGCATGCAGGCATCTTTGTTTCGTAAGTGGGAGTGTATCCAAGGAGATCGTTTCGAATGGTTTCGGCGAAGTCGATATCGTAGAGCATCGTTGACCAAATGTATTCGTCTTCGTTTTTGATTCTCTCCACGATGAAGTGCATCTCGGGTGGCGCTTGTCTCCCCGCGCTGTTGTTCCAGAAGTGGTAGAATAGGGAACGGAGACATGTCTCGCACATTGCGGATACCGCAAGGCGCCAGTATTGGAGGACGGCGCTTTTCCACCTGATACCAGAACGAGATTCGTAATGGTTCTCGTAGATGAGTCGCGCGAGATGAAGCTCAAAAGCATTACACATGAGGTTATGAAGATGCATGCTTTCCGATGTGGTCGGGTGAAGGATGGTGTTGAAGTCTGCATGGGGAACTGGTTCCATCCCACTAGGCCACTCATCCATTTCAGCCTTCTCTGTGATGTCTTCAACTGGGTCAAAGGGTTTATCCTCTGCTCGCATAAGGTACTTGCGGTAGAACTCTTCGAGAGGGGCAAAGTTTTCGGCGAACCACTGCTCGTCTCGTGGGATGCGAATGATCAGGAGGTCGTTCTTTGGTGTCCAGATGCAGAAATCACAAAACTCGACCCCAGTGGCAAAGATTTCGCCTTGCACTTGGTGATAATATGCTGAATCGCGCTTGAGTTTTAGGTCGATTGTTAGATAGCGAAGCATGCCCCAATAAATAAACTTGTTTGTAACCTCGCAGTTGCGAATCGAATAGGGGCACTTCACTTCCACAACGCCACAGAAGTTAGCGTCTTGCGCATTGGGATAGATTAGTCCATCGGGGGAGGCTCCCATAAACCCGTTTGGGAATAGCCAGATGCCCGTCGGTTTAACGATGTTACCCGTC
>DAIUCR010000051.1:0-3983 GCA_036846065.1 Patescibacteria group bacterium
CCAAAAAATCGATAAATAGCAGAAAAAAACGGAGACAAATGTCTCCGTTTTGCTTCACCAATTCGCCACTTGGGCCTGCTCGATAATCCTAGTAATACCAACACTTGGGATATCGGCGATCATTGTGGAGTAATATATTTTAACGAGTGGCATCTCTTTGGACTCATCACTATCAAGATGGAGCTCCTCGAGGAGCTCCCTAATCGTCATATGGGACGGGAATTCTCTGTAAAAATATCCCGACGGCGCGAGTCCATGAGCAATTCTCTGTTTTTCTTGCGCGGGAAAAATAAATCGCCAAAAGAATCTTTCTCGCCATGTCCACGGAGTACAAAGAACAAAGACTCCTTTCAAAACAAACAAGATCACATTGATCGGAAAAATTGGAGATATTCCACCACCCCCGCTCGCAAATCCCGAATCATGAGGCACGAGCACACAGACTATCTGAGTATTTTTCACCTCGACACCCAAAACAAGATTCTTCATACGCACAACGCCTCTCTTTTATTGAAAGATATTTCCAACTATCGTTTTACAGGTTCGTGTCTTTTTGTCAAAAAGCGTTGCGCACCACGAATCACTCCCTCCTATGTAAAACGAGTCCATTCAAACCTTCCGGTACCCGCAATTAGACACCATCTTTGAAGTCTGGTACAGTGAAAATGTTCGGCGTATACCTTAATTGTCTTAAAACGCTAACATTTGAAAGACTTTGTTATTTATCAACGTAAATTCAAACCTTCTTTGCTTGATTCATCCCGTATGCGTGCGTACCTTATTTCACAAAAAGCCGTTCTCGCGATTGTTTTTTATCAAAAAAACGACTCTTTTTTGATGTAACACCCAGTTTCATCCTGATTTAATACCGTATTTTCCAGAACACGCACACTCGAGCTTCTCAAGTAAGCTGGTTTTCTTATACACGTATGGACATCATAATGGTTATTGCAGTTGGTGTCGGTGGAGGCGTATTCGGCTTGATCGCTGGATATGTCATCCGCATCGCACAAACAGCAGGAAAAAAAGGCTCGGCTGAGCTTGAGGCAAAACAGATACTGCTCTCAGCAAAAGAAGAGGCTCAGAAAATAATTCAGGAAGGGGAAAGGAAATCCGAAAAACAAACGGAGGAACTTCGTAGTGTCGAAAAAGAAAAGGAGCGTGAATGGAAAAAGACTGAAGAACGCCTTGTAAAGAAAGAAGAAACCCTTGATCGCAGACAAGAAGATATCGATAAGGAAATATCGACCATTAAAGAAAAAGCAGAGGAAATAAAGACCATTAAAGTAGAGATCGAGGAGAGAAAACGTGTTGTTGAAAAAGAACTTGAGCATATTGCGGGACTCACCGAAGAAGAAGCGAAGCAGCGATTGATCCAAAAGATCGAAGAGCGATTTGAAGAAGACTTCCGCGTGCGCCTACAAAAACTTGAACGTGAGGGAGTGGAGCGTCTCGATCGACGCGCAAAGGATATTCTCTCAACATCGATCCAGCGTCTCGCCGCCTCAACCGCAGGGGATATCATGACCACGGCGGTCAATATTCCAAATGACGAAGTAAAGGGAAAGATCATCGGAAAAGAAGGGCGAAACATTCGCAGTTTTGAACGCGTTGCCGGCGTTGAGCTTATCGTCGACGACACCCCTGGTACGATCGTTATTTCTGCATTTGACCCAGTGCGCAGACAAATCGCCCGCGTCGCACTCGAAAACCTTATCCTTGATGGACGTATCCAGCCATCAAAGATCGAAGAGATCTGCGAAAAAGCAAAGGAAGATATCAATAAGATCATCAAAGAAAAAGGCGAGCAGGCTGTCTATGAATGTGGCGTCTTCAATCTTGATCCACGCATCATCTCGATCCTTGGACGCCTCTACTTCCGAACAAGCTTTGGACAGAACGTACTTCAACATTCGATCGAGATGTCATACATTGCAGGAATGCTTGCAGAAGAACTCGGCGGGGATGTGCAAATAGCGAAAGCAGGAGCACTTCTTCACGACATCGGAAAAGCGCTCGATCATGAAGTGCAGGGAACACACGTTGAGATTGGTCGTCGCATCCTCCAGAAATTTGGCGCAGATGAGCGTATTATCAAGGCAATGCAGTCACACCACGAGGAGTATCCTTACGAAACCCTTGAGTCGATCATCGTGCAGACCGCCGATGCAATATCGGGAGGACGCCCAGGGGCACGTCGCGAATCAGTAGAGAACTATATTAAGAAACTCGAAGATCTCGAAAAGATCGCAACATCAAAACCGGGAGTCGAGAAAGCGTTTGCGCTCGCCGCAGGAAGAGAGATCCGTGTTTTTGTCACACCACAAGCGATCGGGGACCTAGAGGCGCACGCACTTGCTCGCGATATTGCAATTCAAATTGAACAAGAATTAAAGTATCCGGGAGAAATAAAGATCACCGTTATCAGAGAAACGAGATGTATTGAATACGCGAGATAAAGAAAAAACCGCTCAATTGAGCGGTTTTTTAGTCTCATCTTCTCCTTACTCTTTTATTGTAAGTCATAAATTCCACAGAGCTCCATAACAACCCTCAGTAAAGATGAAATGATAGCAAGATGCTCGATGCCACATCTATCCCCATACAGTACAAAGCACCAATAAGCCGAAATTATTTTGGGATAAAATAATTGCTCTGTCAAAATTTTGACATATTTCACGTTATACACTGAAACAAAATGGCTCTGTTGCGCGAAAATTTCACTACTATATAATGATTTTAGAGGTTGAATACCTCTGCATGCAGAGTTGTTTGCGTAGCAAGCGACTACTATTATTAGCATTCTGCTAACCCAAAATACGATGAACAAGCAGACAATTGTTGAAGCAGTCCACGAAAAACTCGGTGGCACGAAAGTTGCTGCAGAGCAGGCTGTTGAGACGATGATCGAAACGATCACCACTGGACTCAAGAAAGGTGATGAGGTATCGATCGCCGGACTCGGCATTTTTTCGGTAAAGACTCGTGCTGCACGCACTGCGCGCAATCCGCGCACAGGCGAGGCCATCCAGGTCGCAGCTATGCGTGTTCCTAAGTTCCGCCCCGCAAAGGCACTTAAGGACGCGGTCAAGTAGTCCTCGGTTCATCAAACATACAACTAAAAGACCCGCCTCACGGCGGGTTTTTTAGTTCTTATTTTATACCCATCTTGTGGATACTTTCGCTTTCCTGTTAATACGTTATAGTTTTAGTATGTCAAAAAATCACAATGAACAACCTGCGTACTCTCGTGAATACTACGAACAAAAGCAAGACGAACTTGCCGCATTCGATGAAGAGGCAGGTCAACGCGCAACAGAAATACATGCTCAGTACGAAGAGAAGCTCGATGTTTACAAAGAACTAAGAGAAGAAGATGCGGGGGGCGCACTAAACGACCCCGAACTTATCGAGGAGGAAAAAACACTCATCCAAGAGCGAGAGGGGAAGCGCGCAGAAATTCTTGGACCGATCAATAAAAATATTGCGCATGCAAAAGCAGAGCTGACAAATTTATATGTAAAAGCATGGAATGAAGCATCTCGAGAAGAAGCAAGACGTGAACACATAAAAGCACTTACTGAAGTAAAAAAGATCCACCAACATATCACGGAAACATCTCAACTCATTGAAACATCTTACGGCCGACTTCAAAGTATGATCAGGGAAGCAAGCTGTATCGCAGTTGAACTTGAAGAAATGCTCAGTGATCCACATTATACAAGCGACGAGGATGAAGATCACATCAAAGAGCTTGCTCAATCACTCGTTGAAATAGAACAGCTTATCGAAGAAGAGGCTTATCGTCTGAGAGGACATAGGCGGGGCGAAAGCAAGGATGATCTGAATTAACGAAAGCAACTTGCCCGCACAGCGTATCTCGGAAATGGAAATCAAAATATTTCGACTTTCTACACATGTGTAAATACTTAGTGCGGGTAAGCAACTTGCCCGCACGTCGTCACTCAAAAAAGAAAGACCCC
>DAIUCR010000052.1:0-3969 GCA_036846065.1 Patescibacteria group bacterium
CCCCACGCGCAAAAAAGTTTCTGTCTATTGTGTGAAAATACACCGACAGAGATAATTCGCCCATTAATATTTTGTTCAAAAAATTCTGCATAGACTTGATCAGTTGCCGTTCCATCATCAAAGATGAGTTCATCTTTTTCTTTATATTTGACATACCCCGACCAGTCAGGAAGTTGCTCCATGGAAAAATCACCCATAGACAGATTCTAGCAATAAACATACACAAAAAATAGTAAGAAAAAGCGGGGCCTCAGTTACACTGAAGACCCCGCAAAAGATCACGCAAGGCGACGACGCGCCGGCACCAAAGATCGGCGAAACACGAAGAGCAAAACAGCGATGGAGCCGATGGCGATCCACAGCACGCCGCCATGAACGAACAGAAGTTTCGTCATTGCATCCTGCGTGCAATCAGCTTGATAGAACGCAAGCGACCACTGCCCCTGGCTCAACCAGAAGATCATCTGCTCGAAGTGTGCCGTGAAGTGCCCCCACTGATCGATACCCGTGTGATTTGTTGCAAAGGCCGGCAGTGCAAAAAATGCCATCATGCTCGCAATGAGCACCATAAGTAAACGCTTCATTCAAAACCTCCCTCTCAAAGAACTCGCACAAAATGCGCAAGCTGTAATAAATATACACAAAAAATAATACGCAAGGAAGACGGGGCAATTAAGGAATATATTATTTTTGATGCAACGCTACTTGTTATGAGAAATCTTTATGGTAAACGCCTGAAGGCGTAGAGTCATAATTAAGATAAAATGATTCCGCACGCGTGAGATTTTTATTATTTCTTATAGACTCACTGAAACATCCCTCTTTGGGCACTCCCTGAAGATGCGTGCGGGACAAGTACGGCAAATATCCTCATCAAGTAGTGCAATGATCTTTTTTAGTGCCTCATTCTTTGACTCAAAAACATGATCACGGCCGATCTTGTCCATATACCCAGAACGCTCAAACATCTCATGAGTTTTTGTACTCAAGTTCGTTATGAATAGGTCACCACCCTGTTTCTGGCGAGCTTCTCGCTCATGCAAAAGCATATCTAGTCCCGCAAGATCAATAACAGGCATACTATCAAGAACAAGGAGGAGATATTTTTCATCGGGGTGCACATCTTTCAGGTCATACATTTTTGTCTCGACCTCATTTACTGAACCAAAGAATAGCGCACCCTCGATGCGCACCACGGAAAGCTGCGGGCAACGTGGACCCTTTGTGCGTGTCGAGAAACGTGGCTGATGATGCGCTGGGTCAGGAAGATAGGTGAGGACCGCAGGCATCGCGGAACGATGGAGATAAAGTGCGATAGAGAAGAATGTACCAACGAAGATCGCGAATTCAAGTTCAATAAAAAGTGTTGAAATAAACGTGATCATCAAGAGACCAAATTCACGATAACTCGCTTTCCATATTCCATGAATATGATGAAAGTCGATGAGTCCCCATGCAACTAAGAACAGCACGGCTGCCATGACTGCAAGTGGCAGATATGCCGCAAGTGGTGCAATGAAAAGTACAATAACAACAAGTGCGAGCGCAGCAAACACTGACGCAAGCGGCGTCTGCGCACCCGCCTCGTAATTCAAACCACTACGATTGAATGAGCCACTCACAGGATATGAAGAAAAAAAACTTCCAAAAATATTCGAAAGTCCCTGGCCGACAAATTCACGATTTGTATTAATACGATCCCCCGAGCGCAACGCCACCGCCTGTGCGATCGCTGCGGCCTCAGTGAGAGCAAGCAATGTCACCGCAAACGCAGAGGAAGCGAGAAGTGATATCGTCTCGAGGTCAAGATGTGGATACGAGAGCGGAGGAAGCGATGCTGTAAGGGCGCCAACAGTCTTAAGTCCAGTGACCGCGGGAGTCAGAAAATGATTAAAAACAAAACCCAATAAACTTCCAATCAATATTGCAGGAATCATGTATGGCACTTTCTTGAAATGATGCCGAAATAGGACCCCCGTCAGAAGTGTCGTGAGCGCGACGAGCGTCACATATGGATTAATATTTCCCAGATGAGCAAAGAAATTCGCAATGGTCTCGTAGAAAGAACTCCCCTGAGGGATAGGAATTCCGAAGAAATTCTTTATTTGACTTGATGCGATAAGGATCGCAGCGCCTGCGGTAAATCCGACGATTACGGTATGTGAAATAAAATTAAGCAGTGAGCCAAGACGCATCCATCCCATAAGAAGCTCCATGACACCAACAAGAAACGAGAGTGTGATTGCAAGACCGATGAACTCGGTAGTACCTGGGGTTGCATATGGAAGCAAAGACGCAAATACAACAAGGGATATTGCGGTTGTTGGGCCGGATACCAAATGCCGAGAAGAACCAAATAGTGCTGCAATGATCGCGGGGACGATAGCTGCATAAATACCGTATTGCGGAGGCAATCCGGCAATAGTCGCAAATGCGACCGCTTGAGGAAGTACCGCAAACGCACCCACAAACCCCGCAAGGCCATCCTTGTATAATGTCTCTTTTGTTATCTTTTTTCTCCATTCCAAAAAAGGAAAGATGTTATGCGCGCGGATGGTTGGATATGAAAATGACATGGAAATATATGACTAAAATACTTTATGGTAGGCATAATACTCCTTTTTCTTTAATTTTCAAAAAACACACGCGACACCCGAACGGAGTAAGGCAATTAATGAACGAATCGTGAATCACATGAAAACAAATGTTATACTACCCATCATGGACATATTACAAGCGCTTATATTGGGCGTAATTGAAGGAATCACCGAATTCCTCCCCATTTCTTCGACGGGACACCTCATTTTAGCAGGCGAACTCCTGAACATTCCCGCAACTGATTTTCAAAAAAGTTTCGATATCATCATTCAGCTCGGTGCAATTCTGTCCGTCATCGTCCTCTATTGGAAAACACTTTGGAACATCGCGACGATCAAGAAACTCATCGTCGCATTCATCCCCACGGGAGTAATAGGACTCGCACTTTATGGTGTCGTCAAAACTTACCTTCTTGGCAATCAACATGTGGTGTTATGGTCTCTCCTTTTGGGAGGCATCGCGCTTATCTTCTTTGAGCTTTGGCATAAAGAAGAAGACGCAGCAACGGCAGACATTGCGAACATTTCATACAAACAAGCGGCACTCATCGGGGTATTCCAATCACTTGCCATCATCCCCGGACTCTCACGCTCCGCATCCACCATTGTGGGAGGACTTCTCCTTGGTCTTCGCCGCACAACCATCGTTGAATTCTCTTTCCTTCTCGCCGTCCCGACAATGCTTGCCGCGAGCGGACTCGACCTTATCAAAAATGCCTCATCGTTTTCGACAGATCAGTTTGGAGTTCTCGCAGTGGGATTTGTTACCTCATTCATCGTCGCCATCTTCAGCATCAAATTCCTTCTTAATTACATCAGAAAGCACAACTTCATCCCCTTCGGTATTTACCGCATCATTGCGGCTCTCCTCTTTTGGATGCTCATCATTCTCTAAAGTACTGAAAAAGAATCCTCCACTCATTCAAACAAGAAAGAGATTAGCGTGCCTCTATGACTTCGAGAGGGTGTGAGCGAAGTATCTCCTCAACCTCCTCATATCCAAGAGGAAAAGAATAATTATATCTCGCAGGAAGAGCAAAAACATATTGAGTATTACGACCCAGCTCGCTTGGGCCGATGGGAGCTGCGCCAATATGAAACTTCTCCTGCTCGAGCAAGTCCCACTGATCGAGCGTAAAGACCATGATGGGAATATCCTGACGCGTGGTTCCTCCGGTCCACTTCGGATGATGAATGGAAATGACTGGTCCTTGGGTGAACGGCACCTCCCCGAGTTCATCCCCCGCACGAGAACCGGTCCACGTATCCACACTTACCGAGTAGCCGTCCCAAGTCTTCGGAAGAACAAATCGAAAACCATAGAGCGGGTTTTCATAGATAATATCGGTTGATGACGCAACTTGATCAACCA
>DAIUCR010000053.1:0-3666 GCA_036846065.1 Patescibacteria group bacterium
TTGTTGTTTTTCGGAAGATCAAGGGTGGGGATGATCTCATTCTTGAAAAGGTCATGTTCTGGAATTTTCCGATGGACGACCTGAAAGAGGCAGAGCGAGTATTTGATATGACGATAAAGTGCATCAATGAGGGGAGATACGCCGACCTTCCCAAGAGCTCTGAAAGTAACGTTGCTCACGTCCGACCACACGGAGCTGATGGAAAGGATACGATCGAGACACCACAACACACCAAGGAGGTGAAAAGATGTTTTTGGCTCAATGCGAAGTATGTTCAAAATGTACTTGAAGCATGACAAAGAGATATACAAGAGATGCACGCTCTCCAATACCAAAGAGTGAGACAGTTTCTCGTGTAATGAGCGCGAACAAGGCAAAGAATACAAAACCCGAATTGATATTACGTCGAGTACTTTTTGCGTCTGGACTTCGTGGGTTGCGCTCACACCCCAAGAAGACACCTGGGACACCAGACATGATCCATGCAAAAATGAAGGTCGCCGTATTCGTTCATGGATGTTATTGGCACCATTGTCCGAAATGCAACTTCCCATTACCGAAACATAATCGTAACTTTTGGAAGAAAAAGTTCGCTCGAAATCAAGAAAGGGATGCAGAAAAATTGTGCCTCCTCAAGATGGCAAGTTGGAAGACCGTTGTGGTCTGGGAACATGAGATCAAAAACGATCCTCGGAGAGTCGCCCAGAAGATCATCGGTGTGATCAATCGCCGAACTCTTCGAGTTTCTTGAGAAGTGCGCGTCCCATATCCTTAATGACGCCGACGACGAGTGCGTTGCCCATGAAGAATGCTCTCCGTACGTCAGGCATTCCCTCTATGCCGGTATGATTGTCGGGGAATTGGCACAAGCGCTCAAGCTCTATCGGTGTGAGTCTGCGATATTTTCCCGATGGTGTTTTGATCACATGTTTGAATCGTGATGGAGTAGAACCTCCCTCTGCTGTGATGATGGTGCGTGATGGTCTATCAAGGGCATCTGGATAGGTCATGCTACCTTCTGCATAAAGATATTCGAATCCACCCTTCGCCTTTCGCGGCTCATGTTTTGCCCCCTTCAGATATTTCCAAGTTTTTAGATCACTGCTCTTGATGAAATATTCTTCCGGAACATCCTTCTCTTTCAAAAGTACTTCGCCCAGTGTCATGTGCTTGCCTTGGTATGCACTCGTGGTCCGTACGGTGAACACATGTCCGTCGACCATGATCCCAGTATTAAGAAACAATAATTCATCCGCTTCATGTTTTTTGCAAAGATCACTGAAGTGCGTTGAGACACTCGCGGCATCCTTCCCGAGGTCGTAGAAGACATGCTCATTGGAAATGCTGTGTTCAACAGGAAAAGCTGTTGCGATCACACCACTACGAAGCATCCAGCTAAGAGGTTCGTTGATATGTTTCATCATCTGTTTTCCGATCCCGGTCGTCTTCTTGTAGCCCATGATGAAGGTACGTTTTCTTCGCTGGGGTTTTCCATACTCTGCAGCATTGATGACACGCCACTCGACCACGTATCCAATGTCAGCAAGTGACGCAAGCATGATGGCAAAATCTTTTCCTCGCGCATCTGCGGGGGAGCGCAACAAGCGGTCAACGTTCTCTAGAAATAAAAATCTTGGCGCTTTTTTCCCTTTTTCCTTGAGAATGCGATAGATCTCCCACCATAAAACACCTTTTTTCCCCTGCAGTCCTTGTGCCTGACTCAGCGTGCGTGCAACAGAGTAGTCTTGGCACGGGAAGCCACCCACAAGGAGATCGTGGTCTGGAATACTACTTATGCGAACCTTCGCAATGTCTTCATTGCTGTGTTCCTTGCTCCCAAACCTTGCCGTATAAACCTCAGATGCATGTTGCTTCTTTGTTCCAGGTTCCCACTGATTCGACCAAACAGTTTTGTATCCCGTCAATTTCTTTTTTCCATATCCCTCAAGCCCAAGCCGGAAACCGCCGACACCTGCAAAAAGTTCAATAACGCGCAGCTCTTTCTTTTTCATACTCAAAATTTTACCATGATGTTTTCGTGAGATCAATCTTGATCTTTCTTAGAACACGTTTTATAAAATTGATCAAATCTTTTGAATTGCGCTGAGCATTAGATTGATGACGCTTTCTGCTCGCAATGTCCAGTGCAAAGATTGCCTGATTGATACCTATTAACAATAAACACCCCTATTCGGGGTATTTATTGTTTTCTACAGACCCTCCTTTCTCCTCCTCGCGTTTTTTAATATCTTCCCCGAATTTTAATACTCCCGAGAGTCCGATATTCGTGAGTGCTTTTGATATCTCTTGCAGCATATCGTCCAGGAGGCGATGCGCAAGCGGATCGTTGTCATCGGCATATCTCCACCGACTATCCGCATATATTCCGTGGAAATTTTTTTAGGGTGCTCTGCTTTCGTGCTCAACCCCACTACTTGTGGTTCACGACCGAGGAGCAGGGCTCTTGGATTGTCGAACTTTTTCTGAAACCCAAGGAATCCTTACGGGGTCTCTTTAAGGTCGAGAATCACTGAAAGGAGGAGAAGAGGGTAGAGAGGGAGTGGAGAGTGGAGTCGTATCGATCCAGCCCAGACCGCATTGCATCAGCGTGAGCTCGAGATATCGGTCAAGGAACCTCTCAACCGTCTCGCGGGTATGGTTTATGACTGGATTGGCACCCACAATTTAAAACGGCTCAATGACAACCCCGGTGGAAAGGGGCAAATGAGCTAATGGAACACAGCGTAAAAATTGTTGACCCCCTGTATTAGAATTCATCACTGCAAAGAGTGCTTTTGTGGTATAATGCAACAATGAAGCTCGGAGTCATCCTTCAATCGAATAATCCCGAACATGTGTGGAATGCATTCCGTCTCGGGATCGCTGCGCTCAAAGCGGGCAATCAGGCGGAAGTTTTTTTAATGAGTGAGGGGTCTGAGCTAGACACAATCGCAGATACCGAGCATTTTGACATCTCGATAAAGGTGGCGGAGTTCAAAGAAATGAAAGGTGAGATCTTTGCCTGTGGCACGTGTCTAAAGCTTCGCAACAAAGAAGAGAGTGGAGTCTGCCCCATTTCTACGATGACTGATTTGCTCAAGATGATCGAGACATCGGATAAGGTTGTCACGTTTTGATCTTTAGTGCGAGCATTAACAACTAATTTACAAATATATGATGGATTTTGGATACGGATATATGGGCGGTTTTGGTTCGATCTTTATGATTATCTTTTGGGGTCTTGTCATCTGGGGGATCGTCTCTTTGGCGAGATCAGGTTTTGGTGGTGGTCATGCATGCGGACACAACCACGGTGATGGTGCATACGAAAAATCTCCGCTTGATATTTTGAAAGAGCGCTATGCAAAAGGGGAGATCAATAAACAAGAGTTTGAGGAGAAGAAAAAGGATTTGGGCGTGTAGGCAACAATATTGCCACATCAAAGCGGTCGGCGTGTCTCGTGTTCTAATTACAGTATAATATTATACTGTTTGACTTGGTAGCATGAGAAACACGGACAATTGCCTCCACTGAAGGATCGTAGCCTCTATGGTGTTCCATTTCAACTCGTGCTGCCACCCAATTTCAAGAAACGGCTCAATAGCAACCTCAATAAAAAGTGGGATAATTGATAATGGAACACGGTGCGCAAAATAGTCCTTGCT
>DAIUCR010000054.1:0-3440 GCA_036846065.1 Patescibacteria group bacterium
GTGCAACATCAACACTTCATGATAGTGATTATCACAATGGAGAAACATATGTTGCGACGTCGACATTTGTAAAAGATGAATATAGATATTTTTTCAGCGCAACGACGAGTGCGTCCGTCGTGCGATTGCCTGATACAGGAACTTTTTCTTTTAAAACAGGATATTCCAATGTGGCATTCTTGCCAGGGCTTGAGGCGAGTAGATTGTATTCGCGTGATCCTGACTGTGTGTTAATTAACTGTGAAAATCAATTATGGGAGCCGAATCGCAACGATGACGTGGAAAAACTCTATCTCGCAAGCACAACAGGAGAAAGTTTACATTCAGGTATTTATACGCGCGATATTATTGATGAAGCCAATGTCCTTCCCGATCCGAGCGGGACACTTGATGGGAATATCTACAAAAACTTTATAGCATTTATGAATGATGAAGTAATTGATAAAGGACTCATAAATGAATGGACTGCAATCCCTTACGACTGGCGCCTTGATTATGATGTGCTTCTTGGAGGTGGTCAAAAAATTGGCGAAAATATTTATTACGGTTTTTCTGATCCCGAACAGTACATACTCAATGAACTTGGTCGTCTTGCGCGTGCCTCGGATACAGGCAAAGTGACTATCATTACACACTCCAACGGCGGACTCTTGGTAAAGTATCTCCTTTCGATAATGGGGACGAACAATGATCCCCAACTTGAGACCTTTGACAAGGTAATCATAGTTGCTGCTCCGCAACTTGGCACTCCGAGTGCAATTGAAGGACTACTCCACGGCGATAAGCAGCAGCTCGGCATTCAATTTGCCGATTGGGGATTTCTGATGGACAAGGAACGCTCTCGCGAGTTAGGTGAGAATATGCAGAGTGCGTATAACTTGCTTCCATCCACGGCATATCTTGCTGCTGTTGATGACCCAGTCGTAACTTTCGACCCCTCGGTCGACAAAGCATATCCATTTACTACTTTTTATGGAAGTGAGATCTCTACTCCACTTGCGCTCAAGCTTTTTCTTACGGGAGAGACGGGTGGACGAAGCGAACCTGCCTCAACGGACGAAGAGTCTCCCAATGTGCTGAAATATGATTTCATCCAAAAGGCAATCGACACGCATGCGCTCATTGATGCGTGGATGCCGCCCACCGGACTGCAAGTGATTCAAATCGCAGGATGGGGAGAGGATACCGTGAAAAGTATTCATTACTCATGCGAATTCTTTACCTGCAACAATTCTCTCTCATCGCTCAACCGAAAAATAAATCAAACTCTCGACGGCGACGGTACTGTGGTTGTTCCGAGCGCAGCATGGATGTCGACAAGTTCACCAAATGTGGAGCGATGGTGGGTGGATCTAAGCAAGAACAATGCCAGATTGAGTAAGAATCGTGACCATGCAAGTATTTTCGAGATTGAAAATCTTCAAAAATTTATAAGAAATATTATTGAGGGAGGCAGGGGTACTAATGGACTTGACGACATTATTATTGACAGCAAGCCGCTGACAGAAGACGCCCCTAATCGCCTCCGCTTCACCCTGCATTCACCCGTGGACATTCATTTGTACGATAGTCTCAACAATCATACAGGGATCATCCTCAATCCTGACCTTACCTCCGATATCCGTTACTATGAAAAAACTGTTCCAAATTCCTATTACCGAGAATTTGGTGAAACAAAGTACGCAGGAGCAGATACTGCAACGAATACGGTTATTCGACTTCAAGGTCTCGCATTTGGCTCTTTTACATTCGATATTGACCAAGTATCAGGAGACGACACGATTGTTGCTTCAACCACCTTCATTGACATTCCTGTGACCGCAAGTACGACGGGAACAATGTTCATTCCTGAAGGAGGATTTTCCGTTGCGCCCACGTCAACTCCAATGCTTGTGCTGGATATCGACGGTGATGGCATCACCGATCTCACTCTTCAGGGAAATGTAAATGGCATCAGCGAAGAGGAACTCACCGCAATACTCAAGGGGGTTATTAAAACGCTCAATCTTCCAGACAATAAAGAAAAACAACTTCTTAAGAAAATCGACAAACTGGCGAAAGAACTTGCGAAGGAGCACAAGAATGATCAGGCTGAAAAGTACAAGACGAAGGATGTGTTTAAGCAATTACTGAAAACAATCGATCATTATGGAAAGAAGGGTATTCTCATCAGTGAGGAGGCGAGTGAATTGCGAGCTATCGTTGAGCAGATTAGAGGTGGTGTGATAACATAATTAGCATGGAACATAAGAAAATTCGATTTATTAGCATTCTCTCTCTCTCTGGGCTTGGCACTGGGCTCATCCTGCTTTATTCGCCAGTGTGGGGTTGGTGTGAAAAATCCACCTTTTGTGATACCTCTTTTCTTGACGAGGGAATCGGCCAGCCTTTAATTTTGTTCTCCCTCTCTATTTCTCTATTGTCCATTATTCTCTACTTCCTTCGTGAAGAAGTTTTCCGCTCTTGGGCACGATTTGCGAAGTGGTATCTCAGTGCATCGGTAGTCCTTCTTGTTTTAGGTTCTAATCAACATGGAGGATATATCAGCGGAGGTCTCAATGATCGCGAAAGTATGACATGGTTTCTTGCCGGACTTTTCTTTGTAATTTCATTGTTTCTCATCGCCACGAAATCATGGAAGTTGCGTGGAACATAAGAGGAGAGGAAATGAAAAAATATACTGCAAAATAACAAACCCGCGCAACCATTTACAGGGGAGTTGTATTGGGTCTTTGATTCTGTTAATCTTCATATATATGGCAACGAATAATTTCTCATTTAGTCTCCCTGTTGTTATCACCAAGCAAGGCAAACGTTTTGTGGCGTATACTCCTGCACTGGATATTTCTACATCTGGAAAATCAGAAAAAGAAGTCAAAATGAGATTTGAAGAAATGGCGAGTATATTCTTTGAGGAGATTGTTGAGGCGGGTACGATCAAAGATGTGCTTTCCGAGCTTGGGTGGAAAAAAGAACAAAAGAAATGGGCACCACCTCAGGTTGTTTCTGCAAAATCAGTCAACTTTCGAATCCCTGCATTCGCATAGTTTTGTATGCCAAGAATTCAGGCAATTCACTGGAAAGAATTCGAGAAATTCCTTTTCCGGGTTGGATGTACATTTAAAAGGGAAAAAGGTGATCATCGAGTGTATTGGAAAGACGGGATAAAACGCCCCCTCGTTATTCCTCGCGATACTTCGCTCCCTGCGTTTATCATCCTTAATAACTTAAAGGTATTAGGTATTTCGCGCGAAGAATATTTAAAAATAGTGAAGGAGCTCCTCTAAAAACGATCCCTCACTGTTTCCAGTGAGGGATCTCGGAGTCCGAGGGTCATTTATATTTAAAGTATGCGGTATGTCGGCATGGCGCGCAAGTGCTAATGGGGGTTATATAATTTTTGGGGAAATGTGCTAGAATCTCTTAATCTATGGCATACA
>DAIUCR010000055.1:0-3332 GCA_036846065.1 Patescibacteria group bacterium
AAATCGGCTAGTATGGGCACACATGAAGATACTCGCCATTGAGACAAGTTGCGACGAGACCGCTATCGCGATCATCGAAGCGGAAGGTGCTGCGCCTTCTGTGAAATTCTCCATACGCGCAGACGAGGTGCTTTCGCAGATAGATATCCATAAAGAATATGGTGGAGTTTTTCCGATGCTCGCAAAACGTGAGCATGCACGCGCTCTTGTCCCTCTCCTCATCAAAACACTCAAGGTAGGAGGAATGTATAAAGAAACAAGTCGTCATGTCATTGAGAGTCCCCTCCGTGAGGAATTCCAAGATATGCTCGAACGTGAGCCAGAACTCTTTGCCGCATTCATTGACGCAGTGCCACATATCGATCCGCCCGATATCGATGCCATTGCCGTCACGCAAGGACCCGGACTTGAGCCCGCACTTTGGGTCGGTATCAACTTCGCCCGTGCACTCTCGCTTGTGTGGAAAAAACCCGTCATTGCGGTAAATCATATGGAGGGACATCTCTTGGCTTCGCTCGCACACAAAGAGGGAGACGAGACAGTGCTCGCACCCGTCACATTCCCTCTTCTGGGTCTTCTCGTCTCTGGGGGCCACACAGAGCTCGTGCTCATGAAAGACTGGCTTGATTACACTATCATCGGGGAAACGAAAGACGACGCGGTTGGTGAGGCTTTTGATAAGGTTGCCCGTATCCTCGGACTTCCCTATCCTGGTGGACCGGAAATATCTCGTCTTGGAGCAGAGGGAAAACCGAAAGTCTATCCACTTCCCCGCCCGATGCTTCATTCGGGAGATCATCATTTCTCTTTCTCGGGACTAAAGACATCCGTCCTCTACTTGGTAAAGAAACTCGGGACATTAAGCGAGGAGCAGCGTAAGGATATCGCACGCGAGTTCGAAGAAGCATGTGTCGAAGTACTCGTGTCAAAAACGATTGCTGCGGCAGAGGAATATGGCATCCAAACGATAGTACTCGGAGGAGGGGTCTCGGCAAACACACGGTTGCGCGCGACACTCAAAGAAAGTTGCGACGAGAGAAGCATTACGCTCTATACGCCATCACCCACGCTCTCGACCGATAATGCGCTCATGATAGCCATTACCGCATTCATGCATCAACGCACCTCCTCTCTCGCAGATCTGCGCGCAAAGGGAAATTGGCGGTTGGAATAGAGGGTGAGCAATAATATTTATGTCCCAACAAAAAACACCCACTCGGGTGTTTTTTGTTGCACGCTTCATTGAGTATGTATTACTTCTTTGGAGCACTCTCAGCTTTTCGGAGAACGTAATATCGTCGCCCGATCACCCCCGAAAGTACAACGAAGGCAACAATGAGAACAAATAATGCGTATACCCCACCAGTTGAGAGCTTGGTGCGCTCAGAGATGGACGCCACTGCGAGTGCAAGACCGCGCTTTGTACTCGTACCCATTACGTCACCAGCACCTTCTTCTGTCGATGTGCTTGAGAGTGAATTATCGTCTTCAAGAGATCCGGTAACTGAAGGCATCGCCGCAAGGAGATCTGCAAGTGCAATACGACCGCGAGGCTGTGGAGTTTGCTCGGCGCCTGTCGTTGCGACACCCGATGCGATCGCGCCACCGACTTCAGTTGTCTCGCCAGCTATTGCACCACCAGTGACTTCACCTGCGCCAGTATTCACACCAACGAGTGGGAGTGTTGGAAGAACGCCTCCACCCTGTGTGTTTATTCTATTGATCAACTCACGGAACGCTGCGATCTCTGCCATCTGCGTATCAGTGAGTGGGAATGTGCGTTTACAATAGAGTTCATTTATCTTCTTCTGTGTCGTGTAATAGACATAGCCCGTGTTACCAGGAAGATCCCAAGGGGTAAGTACATCCACTGCATACTTGTCTTGGAAGCTGCGGACTGCTTGATCTGTCGTGATATCGAATGTTCCCGTCACACGGAGATCGGTGAATCCTTCATAGCTATTCAAGAATGTTTGGAGCTTGATCACTTCGAGAGGATTATTGTTTGCACCAAGGCGCATGTACTCCCTGAGATACGAACACGATTCAGGAACCACAGTCACTGGAGTACGTGTCAGCTCGATACCTGTTGCAGTGCGCACGCCATCCGTCGAGACTGGGCGGAAGTATGTTGCGATTGCGGAAGGAATACTCTCGATGACCATCGAGTGACTCGTCACAAGCGCAGTGCTTGTTGCGGTGGTCAATTGATATCCATAGAGAGGTGCTACTCCGAGCGTCGACTGAGGATCGAGACCGTACACGACACGCGATGTCGCAGGCTGATTTGTGTTCCATGTGATCGTAACGGTTGTGGTGCCCGTAACGGTGAGCTTCTCATTCGTGATGGAAAGCGTGATCGTTCCACCTCCGCCACCACCTGGTACGACAGTGACCGTACGCTTCACCTGTGCCGCAGGAAGACCCTTTGAGTCAGAGACATTGTAGGTAAGCTCATAATCACCGAGCTTGCTTGTGTCGACAGTTCCGCCGACCACGATATTTGCAGTCACATCACCATCTTCGGCATCAAAGGCGGTTGCGCCTGGGTCGATGAAACTTGTGCCTTGGGTGACGATGAAAGGATTTGCGCCCTTGAGAGTGATGATCGGACGGTTGTTATCTGAACCTCCGCCACCACCGCCACAGTTCACTGTACAACCCGCAGGAATGATATTTACCGTACGTGTTGCGGTTTCCGCAGCGAGACCCTGTGAGTCCTTCACGTTATATGCAAGGAAGTATGCGCCGAGTGTCGCAACATCAACCGTGCCGGTCTTTACAATATTTGCAGTAATATCTCCATCTTCAGCATCGAGTGCTGTTGCGCCAGGGTCAGTGAAGGTAGTACCTACGACAAGACTCATGATCGCATCACCAAGAAGTGTGAGTGTCGGTGCTTGGTTCTCACTATCATCGTCGGGGTTCGTACATCCCGTATCTTGAGGATAGTCGATCTTTCCGTCGCCATCGTTGTCCCTTCCATCAGAGCAGCTCGAGACGACATTGACGATACGAGTCTTCTCGACGGCAGCAAGGCCATCTGAATCGGTCACGTTGTAAATTATCGTATACGCACCAACATGAAGCATATCGACAGTTCCTGTTGCGACGATACGTGGCGTGATCGTGCCGTCTTCCATGTCGAATGCGGTTGCATAAGGGTCGGTGAAGAGCGTGCCAATATGAACAGAAAGTGGATTGTCTCCGAGCGCAGTGATGACGGGGCGGTTATTTTCGTCGTTGTCATCAGTGCTATCGCAGCCTGTATCTGCGGGATAGTCGATCTTTCCATCACCATCGTTGTCCTTTCCGTCTGAACATTCGGTGAC
>DAIUCR010000056.1:0-3331 GCA_036846065.1 Patescibacteria group bacterium
CGTACGATCGCGCGAGAGAAGAGACGCATGGAGCTAAAGATATTGGTTGAGGTTGTGGCCGTGGTTGATGTTGCGACAGAGGAAGTGGAAGTTGCATTCAATGCAGAAAGCGAATCAAGGAGAGCAAGTGCAATGCTGCCCGCTTCAGATGTGGTGGAGGTTGCAATAGAGTCAGTCGTGCTTCCAGACACCATCATGGATGTTGTTTCCGTTGATGCGACATATCCTGCGTCTGCGGTGACGGGAGTGCTTTCGGAGGCAGGTGCATAGAGACAGCGATTGTCATCGGAGGTCGCGGTTGCGTCATAATTTGTGGCGACCGGATCGGTACAGCCATAGATATATGAAGTACCACCCGCGTCGTATTTGGAAATATCGAAGGTATGAGTTGAGTATCCTCCGGAGTATGTGAAGGTGATGGTGCCCGATGTATCAGCGCGCGCTTGTACGTATGGAGGAGTGACTCCGTCGACAACCACATTGTACAATTCGCCGGGATTCATATTGCCGACCGTGTGGAGGGTGGTGGTGGCAGAGGTGGAGGTCTCCGTCCAAGTCTTGGCATAGTCCCCTCCCGTGTTCCAACGGCTGATGGTGATGTCCAAGAATTCGGAATAGTCAGCGGAAGGAAATCCACCAACGGGGGTGACATGGAGGATGGCACTTGTGCCACCCGTGGGTGCCGTCACATACCGATACTTGCCGTTCTTGTATATGCGAACGGGTGCAGTGCTGTCGATATTATCGACACCAACCGTATATGGTGGTTGATATTCGTAGGGGCCCATATCGGGAGTACCGTAGATGGGGTTGCCGATGATGTCGGTGGTTACACCAGAGCCTGATGTTCCTGCGTCGATCGCAGGAGAGAATGGTTGGAGTTGGAAGTTACGTGAGGCGGGTGAGACGAGGAGTGGGTTTACGAGTTCTTGGTTGTTCGTGCCTTTGCGGGAATCCCAATTACTGTCGGGGGCGTTGTCCCAGAGGTTGTGTGAGGCGGTCAATACAGGGAGACCCCAAATAAAGTTGAATCCAAATGAGGCACCACCGCTACTTATCGCAGAATTATTTTTTAACGTCATCGTGATACCAGGATACGCAAAAAGTCCAAAACCCATCCCTCCATTTCCATACACAAGCGAATTATAAACCTGAGCGTTAACGGTGGAACCAACATATATTCCATTCGAATTATTACGTGCAGCAACAGCATGCTTTAATATGCTATTTGTCCCTTCGACATATATTCCTAATTCGGAATCATATGCCTCAATGTTGTGTACGACTTGCCCCGCACTCGCGATGTACACACCGGATACATTCGCATACCGAATAATAAGATTTTGATAGGTGGTATAAGATTTCCAATTACCATCAACACCGTAATCTCTCGATGCCGCCTCAATGTGCAGTGCATTAATCGTTTCCCCACCTCCGAGTCGATAATAAAGCACATTTGAGACCCAGAACCATTCACCGGGGTTCAATGTTGCAGCGCCAGCTCCTTTTGTTTTTTTCGCAAGCGTCGTCGTTGATACACCCGCAACAACAACGAGTGTCGTCGTCGCAAATGCCTGCTGATACGTATCGGGATTCCCCCCTCCATACACACTCCATCCGTTTGTCACATCAACACTTCCCCAAATTTCCGGCTTACTATTGGCGTCAACGCCGCGAAAGACAATTGATGATGTTGCGGTGCCACTCCGCAAAGGAGCGATCGTCTCACGATATGGCTGATTCGCATTCTTCACGATAATGACCGTATCCCCCGCCGATGCAGTTTCACCCGCCTTCGCAAGCGTCGCCCATGGAAGTGATTGAGTACCAAGATTATTATCATCACCAAGCACATTATCAACATAAAATGTATAACCCGCAGTATATCCCGTATTCACATTGATTGTCGGAGTCGAGACTGAAGTCGTCGCTGTCCCGCCACCATTAAATGCTCGCACATACCATGTGTGCGAACCCTCCGAAAGTGGGTTTGCGGGTGTTGCAGAAGTACCCGAAATATTATCAGTATCAAGTACGTTGTCGATATATAGTTGATACTTCGCAATACCAAGATAGCTCGACGCGGCACCCCACGTGAAGGTTGGGGTGGTGGTCGCGGAAATGGTATTTGTCACCGGAGTCACAACGTCAAACGGAGCATTGAAGTGTACTTCGCTTTGACTGAGTGGGCCTTGCACCGAGTATGTATCAATGCGAGAGAAATTTGCCGCACTGTCAGAAGCATTGTCTGCAGTGAACCAAATAAAATATGCATTCGTGGTCGAAGCATATAGTGGCGTCGATGTCGTCGCAGTGATTGCGGTGTATTCAGTAATTTTTGTTCCACCGAGTGCAGTGATGGCGCTCAAGTTTAATTCATTTGCCGAAAATGCTGGCGCACTCGGAAACTGAAAAAGCACTTCTTTCACACGTCGTGTTTGCTTGAATGGATAGAGTGTAAAACTGATTTTTCCTGAAACGATTGCGCCGAGCGCAGCGGGAGGTTGGAGTAGAATTTGCCCATCGGTGAGTGCGGTCGCGGTCGCATAATTCACCTGACCAAAGCCGTACGTCGTCCGATTGTATCCCGTTACCCAATTCGTGCCCGTCTGACGGAGTGCCGCCTTCACATCAAACCAATTCCAGGTGGGATGTTGAAATCGCATGACCGCCATCATGCCGGCATTGGCAGCAGTGAGACATGACAAGGAACTCGAACAAAAGAGTGCGGGGTCTAACTTCCACTCCACACCATAGCCACTTGAATAACTAGCTATTCCTGGTGCAACCATGAAGGATGCAGGCATGGTCGTTGCGGGCATGACGGGCATCGCACTGTAAGCATAATTATTTGCAAGATCATATGTCGCCGAAAGATTGTACTCATTTATCGTATCCCCCGGATAACCAGTGAACGAAGACGTGAAAAGATTATATGGTGCGAGTGACGGCACAAGGACGCCAGACTCGTTGTATCGCGAAGCACTCGAGAGTGCTGCGTTTGCACTGCTTCCTGCATATGAATCATTCATCGCAGTACTATGTACGATAATATCAGTCCCCACGTGCCCTGTACCAAGTAATGTGTTGATGATGCCCGTGATGTTACCGTATGCGTGACGAGAATTTGAAAGTATTTTTATGGTGGTTGTTGCGCCTGCGCTATTTACCGAAGCACCAAAAAAAATACTAAGGAGAAGTAATCCTGAGACGAGTTTTTTCGTGCGGGCTTTATACTGAAAAACGTTATTCCTAGCCATGTTTCTTTCTTAGTGTACCATGGACATCATCACCCTCCTCGTCTCCCCTCCAAACACTCCATACCCTGTCG
>DAIUCR010000057.1:0-2877 GCA_036846065.1 Patescibacteria group bacterium
TCGACGGAAGAGTGGGAAGCTCGTTATATATTGCACCGGGTTTCTTTGGAATAAGAGGAGCGGAGGAAGCACTCGCAGCAAGAGGGGCGGGAGGAATCGACGCCTCCCCCTTTCTTTCATTACTCAGGAGATCTTTTGGTTCATACACAACAACGCGTTGCCCTGAATCATACGATTCCGAAACTGGCGAAGAAGTAGGGGTGGTTGGCACGAAAGGAGGCGGTACTGATTGCTCTGGTGCAACTACTACAGGTGCAGCACTCTTTACTTGCACATCATCAGGCCTTACGACCCCACTTGGATTGAGTACGGGAAAAAGTGGACCATCATCGTGATGAGGACGAGGATCAACCGATGTCTGTATCGGATGATATTCTCGATTTACCAAAGAAGCTCTCTCGGGAACAGGAGCAGGTGTGGATTTCGGAACAATATCTGGAGCCACAGGAGCTCCGCCAAAAAGCATTGCGTCCCACTCGTCATGTGCCGGTGCCTGCTCTACTACCACTTCTTCTGTCACGGGAACTCCTCCAGGCAACGAACCAAAGGGTACTGTTTGTTTTACAGAAGAAGCGACTTGCGGCACAGGAATATGCACCTCCAAGGAAGGAGTGATAGGTACTACTTCTTTTTCTGTCACTACGGAAACATTCGATTCCACCTGAGGAGCAGGAATACGCATCTCTTCCACTGGCGAAGAAACGGGAACGGGACTCGTCACGCTCGCGGGTGGCGTAATATTTTCTACCGCAGTATTTATCTTGATGGGACGAGGTGGCGTAGGTAAGGAGACAGGAGCTCTTGCGATCGGAGTTCTTACTATCATCGGCTCTGAAGCGAGAGAATCGGGAGCAACCTCTACGGATGTCACAGCAGGAATACTTGATGCGAGCACTTGCTGAATTTGTTCCTCCCCTTTTTCCATCACTGGTGCTTCGGAAGAAACAGGAATCGAAGGAGGTACCACTGGTACACTCATGGGAGGAACTTCAGACGCAGGTGCGGGAGAAATTTGAGCAACCTCAGGAATCGGCGCAATCGAAGCACTGTCGCTTCCAGAGAGAGTTACTACCTCCTGCGCCAAGACAGTATTCGGAATGGGCATCACGGGAGTAGTAACCTCGGGTGTTGCAACGGTCGTAGTCACCTCTTTTAGCGCAGACGAAAGCATGCTCCCCACTACCTCGGGAACAGGATCAGCCAATTCTCCTTTGTCGACAAATGAGATGCCGTCATTCGACAACAAGATCGTCTGTGTTTCTCGGAGCAATGACCCGAGCTCAATGACGAACTGTCCATTGTTCCAGATACGATAATCTACTTTCTTGAGACGACAAAGGCGCTCAAGATACTCTTGTGTATATCCCGAAAGTTTACTCCCCGTTTCAAGCGTGACATATTTTTTTTCCTCACCTCCTGTTGTTTGAGAACTGGGTTCCATATCCACCTCAGAATACAACAATCAACGAAAATCGCAACGTAGCAACACGAACATTTTTTAATAAAAATGTTCGTGTGTAAAAAGAAAATAGACAGATCCTTACGAGAGAAGTTTTGAGAATATATCACCGAGCATCTTTGGATTGGCGGAACCTTTTGTTGCTTTCATTCCCTGTCCAACAAAGAATTGCAAGAGCGCAGTCTTTCCTGCTTTATACTCTTCCGCAACGGTAGCATTTGCCGCAATGATCTCTTTTGCAACAGCTTCAAGCGCTCCTGCGTCGCTCTTTTGTATAAGCCCTTCACGCTCCGCAATATCTTTTGGCTCTCCACCCTCTTTGAACATAATAGCGAGCGTGTCTTTTGCGCCACGCGAAGAGAGATCTCCATCAACCACCATGCGAATAAGTCCTGCAAATGTATGCGGAGTGACGCCACCAAGGCTCCCCCCTGGCACCGCCCTCACGAGCGACGCAAGGTCGGAAGAAATATAATTTGAAGCAAGCTTAATAAGTTCTTTATCTCCTTTTGCCTCAGTAACAACTGCATCAAAAAATGCTCCGAACTCTCTATCGCTCACATACATCTCAACAATTGCATCCTGAAATCCGAATTCTTTTGAAAGATATGCGCGACGCTCCCATGGAAGTTCTGGTAATGTTGCTTTCAAATTTTGAAATTCGGGAATCTCTGAAATTTTCATCTTCGGAAGATCAGGATCTGGGAAATAGCGATAATCATTCGCATTCTCTTTCTTACGCTGAGAGAATGTCTTTCCTGTACTCTCATCCCACCCTCGTGTTTCTTGTGCAATTTTTTCACCACGCGCAAGTACTTCTTCATGACGTTTGACCTCAAATGCGATCGCATCACCGACCGACTTAAATGAGTTCAGGTTCTTCACTTCAACTTTCGTCCCAAATGCATTGGTCTCAGAAATAGAAATATTCACTTCAACGCGCATCTCGCCCTTCTCCATGTTTGCATCCGACGCACCAAGATAGCGTAAGAGCAGTTGTAATTCTTTTGCAAAACGCATTGCAGTCTCTGCGTCATGAATAACAGGTTCTGTTACAAGCTCCATAAGTGGTACTCCCGCACGGTTGTAATCGACGAGCGAATAATCACCCTTATCATGACGAGAGCTTCCAGTATCTTCCTCAAGGTGGATACGTGTAATGTCGACCCCCGCAAGCGTACCTGCTGAAACGAGCGGATATTTATACTGACTGATCTGATACCCCTTTGGCATGTCAGGATAAAAATAATTCTTTCGATCCCACTCCGTAAAGTCCGCAAGTGTCGCACCAATAGCAGTACCCACGCGCAGAACATTCAATACAGCTTGCTTGTTGATGACCGGAAGAGTTCCCGGCTGCGCAGTACAGACAGGACAGATATTCCAGTTCGGGCGCGCCTCATCAGGATCGTTCTTGC
>DAIUCR010000058.1:0-2825 GCA_036846065.1 Patescibacteria group bacterium
ATATTCCCGATCGCGATGTCGGTATTCCCTTGCAGGCTTGCGAGCAGGTTCACGACCAACTCCGGCATTGAGGTGCCGAACGCAACGATCGTAAGACCAATGACAAGCGCCGATACTCCGAGCCGCTTGGCGAGCGATGACGCACCACCAACCAAAAGATCCGCCCCCTTAATGAGTAACGCGAAGCCAATAACGAAAAGAATGTATGTAAGCATATGATCGGACGATTATACCAGAAAATCAATTCCCCCGTGAATCTTGGGCATTTTATATTAAAAAGGCAGTTATTATTTTATAAATAAATGTTTATTCTTATCTTCAAATTCAGATAACAGACGCTCGAAGAATGAAGGAGTTTTTCTTATGAGATACAAATATCCAACAACTGATGCATAGAGCGCCCCGATCGTATCAAGGATGAGATCACGCATAGTATCGACGACACCGAGATGTGTATCACAATAAGTGGCGCCAATTTCACACAAATTCTTTGCTTTTTGCATGTTGAGCGAAAGAAATCTATCCGAAAAATATTCAAAAATTTCCCACAAGGTTCCAGCCGCAAGGGCAAAGCAGAATGCTAGCACGGCAAACAAGACCGGTCGCGCGTTAAATCCACCCGTTTTGTGCAAAAGATGAACGATCAAAAATCCCGTGAATCCGAGCGCGACACCGGAGAATAAATGCAACAGTGAATCCCACCACCAGTATTTATAATAGAAGCTTTGTGATTCGCCCAAGAACAAGGTGGCAAAAATAAAAACGATAATGAAAAACTGAAAAAAGGTTGGCAATACGATCTGATATCGTCGGCGAAAAAACTCTGGAGAAAAACTCAAGACAAGCGCCAAGAAACTGATAAATAATGCCATCCAATTAAACTCGTAGATACTTGCCAGCACCTCAGCAAATAAGATCAATCGAATAGCGCCAATAGCGATCCTATTTCGATTTGCAATGACCTTCACGATGTACTTTTTTGGAAACATAGATTTGATTGATATCCTCAAAATATAGGAGTCCTTGTGTGGTCAGATTATGGGAATGAGTGAGAGTGACCGAGTGAAGCGAAAAAGAATATTTCAGAGTTAACCCAATTGCTCGTGGATCACATTCGACAATTCCACGGCCTTGGCGTGCGCTTCCTCGTCGACACCAAGCGTTGCCACCATGGCACTCGTCAGATCTGCAAGCCACTCGATGACCTTCTCAGACGGAGGCGCGACGATCGTCTGGGGAATATTCCCCGGCTCTACCTCGAACGCCTCCCCTATTTCTTTGTCTATCCGAATAATCGTGGCGCGTGCCCGCTCTAGCTCTTCCACGAATTCTCCCATATCACGTCGTGCGCGAGCCTCTTCAATTTCGCCATCCCACTGCATGTTACGAAGGTCTTCGGCTCTTTCTCCTGGAGTATTTGTCATGTATCTCATGATACAAACTGCGTAATAATAAGCAACGGCATAATGCCTTTCGGTCATCCGAACCCATTCTCAATTGCTGGGGATATACGGAATCACTTATTCTTTAGTAAAAATTTGCGGATACTTTTGAATAAACGTAGTAAGGGAACTTGCATCTCCAGACATGCGTAGCGCCTCAGCCAATAACTTCTGATCGCTCAAGCTATGGTAGTCCTTGCTTTCTTGATCTGGATTTTCGTTGCGCAATGTGACATAGAGGGTTGTCGTTTCAGGTGAGAGAGTAATCCCCGCCACCCGTGCCATAGAATGAGCAAGTTTCAATGACAGTGAACTGGCGGGAATTTCTTCTCCGTCAGCAGCACGATTGAGAACATCTTGGTATTCTGTTTTACGTAGTACCCCACCCAATGTCTCATATGCTTCAAAGTTATTTTCTTGCCCTACAACAGACTCCTCTTGCACTTGCTGAGGGGAGTTGCCGATCAGAGCACTTTGTTCATTTTCGGGTATTTTTTTTTCACCCTGAGATGATTCTGAAGGTTGTAACGGGAAAGCTTCCTGATATTGATTCATATGCTTCAGTTAACAAATAATCGACCCCTTCATACATTTATGCATGATAAGCGCGCATTTTTGGCAGATAAACTTGCGCAATCGAACACAATCACTGAAAGACTAAAAGAGGTATACGATAATGCTATCACTCCATTCAAGAGTGGACAACATGATGGAGTGCTGGTGTTGTTTACGCAAAACTGGCGCACCGCCTCAAGATTGATCATCAAATTATCTCTTACTATGTCAAATAGTGTTTATTGTTTCAGTCCGGTGCAACGCCAGTTAATCTCAGCGGTTTTTGTTTCTTCGCTCACCACGCAAGCTGGATTGCAGCCCGACTTTGTGGCGTTCAAATTAGCATCGTACCACCAAGTTTTAGAATTTTCGTTATAATATCCGAGCGAAAGCGACATACCACCCTTGATACAAGATTTTTCTGCGATAATTCTTGCTTCCGACTCAGAAAGCAAACTACTTATTGTCGTTGTGGCGACTTCACATTTTTCCTCCCACACCCGTAGATATTTCTGCTTCTCTTCACACCAAGAGTAGCCAGCCGAACCGATACAGCCATGTTCATCCCAGTCGCCGTTTACCCCTCTAAGACGGTATTCTTTTAAAAACTACGAAAATTCATCGATGAGGACAGCCCGGCCAACAACAAGGGCGTCGCTTCCCTTTTGTGATATCTGCACACAATCGTTCGATATGCATCTTTCTTGTCTCTGGTTTCTTGACTGAGGTGGTCCAACATATCCATTCGTTGCGTGCGAGCGGAGTAAGGTCGTTCCACATCTCAGATATCTTCTCCGAAGACAGGAGGGCTTTGCGTAGATCTTCTGG
>DAIUCR010000059.1:0-2795 GCA_036846065.1 Patescibacteria group bacterium
GGTTTTGAGACAGTTTGTGGGGTTATTTCTCAAGCCTGCGATTAGTGCGCACGATCTTCCAGAGGGAGGAAGAAATGAAAAGAGCATAAAGAAATCCAAGTACGGGAATGCTAATAGGAAAATCTCCGATACTTGAACCACTCTGACTATCAATAATGCTCGTAATGATCGTAGCAACAATGATGACTGGCATCCAAAAGCGTGCAGGATTCCACCATGCGCGGAAGGCCTCGTCGCGCATGCGATACGTGAGGAGAGAAAGAAAAAAAACAGGAAGAAGGGGTAAAAAAATAAAAAATACCCAACCGAGAGGATCATCATCATGAACTCTACACCAATCACTGTGGCAGAATTCGCTTAATGCAAAAATCACAACAAAGAATACTGCATACATTGCCGAGATTGCTAATGTGTTTTTTTTTGTCATAATCTTTATTTACAAAATTAATAACTTACTTCAATAGTCCCTTTGTCCGTCGTAAATCCGATAATCACCAACCCTGATAAAATTTCTTTTTTGTAACCAGAATCATCACTACTTTCCCAGCTCTTTACTTTTGTCTTTATCCTCGTGATATTCTTCTTCGCATCATAGTGTCCGCTAATTTCGAGTACACCACTTGTTATTTTTTCTTCTAATTCTTTTATGTTTCCTGCTTTATCTACGGACCATTCATATTGTAGCGTAGTCTTTGGAATTTCGCTTCTTAGAACACCATTATAACGAAGTTCTTGCACCTCGAGCTTTAATTCATGCTTTTCCTGCTTAAGTTTCCTAAAAATTATCTCGAGTGTATTCTCCGCTTCATCAGTGATCAACGAAGAAGTGGTGGAGATGCGTGCTGTCGTCTCTCCACCCTCATCAAGACCTTCAAACAATAAACTCCTCGTGCTTGTACTGAAGGAAGTCCTCACTTCTGGAGGCGTGGCATCAAACACAACCTCCTCACCAATTCTTGATACAAGAGTGAAGTCATTCACACCATCTCCATCATAATCAACGAGCAATGGTGACGCATTTTGAAGAGTACCATCAGTAAATATCATTATCGCATTTGTGCTCGTCGCAGATGGAATTGCCGAAAATGTGCTTGAGGCTACAACAGCGTTAATGCCGTCAATTTCTTCGATGTCGAGAGCAAAAGAACCACTGGTATATCCATTAAGATTTAGGGTGAGTGGTATTCCCTTGGGTATAGTGAGAACCTGAACTTCGCCGTACTGTTTCCATCTGCTTCCTAAAATAATCGAAGTAGTCGAGCTCACTGTACTACCAAGATTGTCAGTGGCGGAGAGATGGAGCGGTGAATGAAGAATGAAACGGAGGCGAGACTCACTACCAGAATAGGATGGGGTGGATGTGGAAATATAATCAAGTGAAGTAGTTGTTCCAGTAATAACATTCTGAAGAAAGGCACGGAGTTCGGGAATTTCAAAGATATCGGCATGATTTCTTTCAAAATTGGATATCGTGTCATAATCCCTCAAGTTCACCCACCACCTCCCCACCCTCGGACTCGAAGTGCTCATCGCGAGCGCACTTGGCACAACCACCGTTCCGTCACCATCAATGACCTCTCTCGGATCAAAAGTAAGACGACTTCCCATTTGCGCACAATAATAATTTCTCCGTCCCCAAATCACGACTGATTCAGTGCGTTCACAATAAGGAATGGTGCGATAGTTGATACCCGAGAGTGTGTCCTCTCCCCATCCAGCAATCTGATACACGGTCGTTGACGCGGAAAACTCCCAGTTGTCATCAAGTTGTAAGTGAACTCCCTCTGCCGCGGTAAGTAAGTTGGGATTCAGTACGCTTGGATTATTAAGATCATCGTATATTGGAAAATTTCTTCCATCTACGCCAAGCAGGAAACGCGGAAGGTTAAGCATGTCTGTGATTTCATTGCCGTACAAATTAACAAATGACTGCGTTGAGGTGCCATCCACAAAGGAGACGACTGGGGTGGAAACCGATGACCCAAGTCCAGAGAAATACGCACTTGATGGCAACAGATGATACGCACTTGGCATATTCTGCGTTAAATTTCGGAGGCGCTCAGCGCTCATTACAAAACCTAATGGGCCGAGCTCCTTTCCATGAAGCAACTCCATAATCGCTTCGGGAGTCCCCAATTGTGGCACTGCGACGAAAATAATGTTATCAATCTTATCATAGAGTGGATCATTATGCTCTTTCAGCTTCTGAATGAGCGCCTTCGTCACAAGCCCTCCATTTGAATGTGCCACAATAGTGACCTTGCCGGTGCGTGAGGACCGTACAAGCTCAGCAAGTTTGTTGTAAATGTATGCATCAAAAAATCCTTGACTTGTGCCATATGATAACTTCCCATCAGTCGACGTTGTACCATTCTGTAATACGTCTTCAAGTGAAAGTCGCCAATCATACGGAATGATCGCATAATCCTCAATAATTTTGTCATTGTTCTTCCATGTATCAAGGTCATCCATAAATGACTGATAAACATTAAAACTATATGCGTCATCGACCGCACCGCTTACACCCTCTTTTGTATACAAAGGATATAGACTCTTTCCATCAGCACTAAGTGCGAGGTGCGCATGATCGCAATCACTCATTGAGACCCAACGCTCTTTTTCGTTATTGAATATACCGCACGCCGATGACTCCTCGAAGAGCCTGCTCCCCATTATCCCCGGCAAAAACAACACATTCGAATAACAGTCTGTGGCGCACGTCGTTGTTGCAGTGGGTGGTGTCGTCGTGCTCGGCTCCTGCTCAAGCCATGGAGTATAATCGACATTCAAAGAAA
>DAIUCR010000060.1:0-2737 GCA_036846065.1 Patescibacteria group bacterium
TGTGAAGCAAACAAAGATTGGCTCACGGTCATTTCCATAAAAGAGACACTCGCAAGGATCATTATCGAGTCGTTCCCCGGAGGAAGCGTCAGTGCGCTCTATTAGGCAAAAAGAAAACCCCACACTTTCGTGTGGGGTAATTTTTTTAATCATCAGAAGAAAAGATCTGCTCAAGAATACTCGTCCCCATTAAGCAGGTACCGAGATCTCCTTTTGCCGCCTCCTTTGCTGCCACTGAAGACATCTGCGTTTTCTTGAAATGTGATTTCCAGTCATCGAGGATCGAAAGTTTTTCATCGTATTTTACGAATTCTGCATTGTAAAATTTTCGCTTATCGTTCTTTGCGATATTTTTTGCAACATACGCAAGAAATTCCTCAAAGGTCATGGTTTTATCAATAAGCCCCTTCTCTTCTGCGTCACGCGCCACGAACCACGCACCGCTGGTGACACCTCCTTTTTTCTTCGCCTCAAGCTTCAACTCATCAAGCGAATACTTCGAACGGCTTACTGCGATAGCCTCAAGGAACTGCTCAAACATCACATCAACAGCACGTTGGTCGATCGCGCGATCTGCGGCACTCGGACGTTTCCACTGCGCACCGGCATCTTTATGCTGTCCGGTCTTAATGCTCTCCATTTGTATACCGAATCGCTTACCAAAACCATGCGTATTGAGACGGCGGACGATGACGCCAATATTTCCGATCTCCGCAACAGGGTCAGCAATGATCTCACCCGTACCGACCGCGATGTAATATGCACCTGAATGTGCTTGCCTTGGAACATACGCATACACCGGTACCTTCGATCTTTTTGCGAAGTTGTGCACCAGACGATACGACTCAGTGCTTGCATACATGTCACCACCAGTGCTCTCGATGTAGATAACAACAGCGGCAAGATTGCTCTCTTTCCTTGCAAGGTCAAGTGTGTCATGAAGGTAGCGGGGGGTATTCGATACCTCAGCAGGCCCAAGAGGATCACCTTCAATGCTTCCTCGGATCGGAATGACTGCAACGTGTGCAGTGCTCCACCCCGAACCAGTCACTGAAATAGTTCGAAAGGGTTCCTGTTCGATAAGAATATCCTTGCTCGCTTCTTCCTGCCACTTCACCCATGCAAGCACGGAAAAAGTAACGATCAGCAAGAGTGTAAATTTTCTCCAGCGTCCCCTGCTTTTTTCCGCACGTTCGACAGTGTGTACAAAACCTCTGATGACACGCTGTATTGCGGGGTTAAGGTCATTCTCCAATTCACGATGAGACATATTCGGAGCACGAACGAAACGACTGAGCTTTCTCAGGATTCCAAAGATAGGCTTCTTCATCAATCACCTCCATTAACAATGAACGACACCCCTATTCGACTGGGGTCAAAATGGGTACTATTTTTCATACTAGAGGAAAGTATTATTTGTGCAACATAAAGCATGCTCGTGTCAAAAATGACCAACTTCTTAAATATCGAATTCCTCTGTTATAATAGGAGCTCATGATCGACATCGAAAGCGTTATATTGGGGTTCAGCTATTTGGGCATATTTGGATTAATGATCTTAAATGGCTTTCTCTCCTTCCCTTCGAGTCAGATCCTCTACATCATCGTTGGATATTTTGTCGGAACAGGCACGCTCATGCTTCTCCCCGCATCAATACTCGGAGCACTTGGAAATACCATCGGAAATATGTTCATGTATGAGGCGATACGCGCACACGGAATTACCTACGTAAAACGCTTTCAGATCTTCCGCGAACAAGACATTCGCAAGGTTGAACATGTATTCAAAAAGAAGGGACTCTGGTTCCTTTTTATAGGTAAACTTCTTCCCGCAATAAAAGTATTCATTCCGATTCCCGCAGGACTCGCAAAGGTTCATCGCGGAGCGTTCGCTGCCATCATGCTTTCTGCGTCATGGATATGGTCGCTCATCTTTATTGCGATCGGATACTTCTTTGGAAAAAGCGCGACGGTATGGAAATCATACGGCATCATTCTTGTGTTCGTTGCGATCGCGGTCATGTTCATTTTTTACCGCTACATGAACAGCACGACAATTCTCAGGGAGCTTGATAAGGAGGGGCACTAGCGTCTCTCTTTATTTTTTTGTGTTTACGATACAAACAGAACGCGATCAAGAAGTATAGGAATAACACAGCGGCACCCGAGATGGGTGGAAGTGTTATTTTTGCAAAAGGAAGTTTCGCTCCATACTCGGCGACAACAAGCATGAAGGAGAGTGTCGCCTGTGCGGGAAGCATGAGTCCAAAAGAAAGAGTTTCACTCACAAAACCTCCAAGACTTCCAAGGAATACAAAAAGCATGGAGAGCGGAATAAGCGGAAGGACAAGAATATTCGCAAAAAGGGCGACAAGCGAGAGCATCCCTGTTTGATAAATAAGAAGAGGGAGGACGAGTGCTTGTGTCGCGAGCGTCGACACGACAACCTCTTCAAGAACAGGAGATCGTCTCAGCTTTGAAAAATAAGGTTTGATAAGTGGTGCAACATGAAGCAAGCCGAGTGCGGCAAGGAACGACAGTTGGAATGATGGATCATAGAGTAAGATCCCTGGATCGATAGCGACCATGATCACACCCGCAAAAAGAAGAGCGCGTGAGACGTCATAAGTACGACCGGTCAGCCGAGCGAGAAGTACAAGAAGCGCCATGATCGCCGCACGAACAACGGTCGCACCAGCACCAGTCATAAGCGTAAAAAGCACAATGCCGATACTTGC
>DAIUCR010000061.1:0-2648 GCA_036846065.1 Patescibacteria group bacterium
TTTCTTCGTCAGGTACATGGAGTATTTCGGAGGAGGGGAGGTTGGTGGTGGAGGATCTCGAGGTGAAGGGAAGTGTGAAGGTGGGTTCTCCCGAGAATCGTACGGGCGTCACGCTCTTTGATCAGGAGACTGGTGCACCATACTGTATCAAGATGGTCGCAGGAGTGCTCGGTAGTGCCCTTGGTGAATGTGGAAGCGAGGGGAGTATTATCATAAATAGTCCATCATCGAGTGGAGGAAGTACTCCTTCAAGTTCGACACCAGAGCCAACTCCACCAACGAGTGAAAACACTCCGGTCGCAGAAGAATCTTCCTCGATAGTCACAGAAAGCACTGAGCCAACGCTTACTCCCGAAGTCCCAGCCGAAACGGAGACGACAGTCACACCTCAACCAGAACCTATTGTAGAAACAACGGCACAAGAAATAATTCTCCCTGAGCCCGATACAACCCAAATATAAAATTTGGAGGCCTTGCCTCCAAATGCACATCAACCGCATATGAAAAATATTACAGTATTTACGTGGATGGGAATTGGAATTTTTGCCCTGATCATCATCGCCGGCATCGTAACGTTCTTGCAAAAACCAAAGAACGTGGACATGCAATACGCGCAAGTCGTAGCCCCAATAGAGATTGGATCAGGTGCCCCGTCTTCAAGTCAGATGAAAAAATTTACCACAGAGGGTGAGAAAATATCATTTGAGTTTCCATCATCATGGACGAATAGTGTGTTTGGTTCAGTGTATGATGAGTCAGGGAAAACGATATTGATACAAGACGCAGAGGGGAAGAGGGGATTACAGATTCTCATCACACAATTCGATGAAGATATTACACTCACCGCCGAGCGCATTCATCATGATGTACCTGATATGCAGATGTCCGATGTGCGCACGCGTACACTTGCGAATAATGGGAGTAGTGTTTCAGCGGTGGTGTTTACCAGTACAAATTCCGCTTTGGGCAAGAGTCATGAAGCATGGTTTGTTTTTGAAAAACGACTCTACCAAATAAGTGCTCCAGACGATGCTGTTGATGTGTTCAACGTGGCACTCGAAAGTATGGAATTATAGTATGATGGAATGCATATATGATCGAAAAAAAGACCAACAACGTTACACCACACGCAAATCCTGCCGAGGTCCGACCTCCGCAGGGGTACTTTTTTGTATTTGCTGTGCTCGTTTTTCTCCTTTCTTTTTCTTTTGCCTCCGCCGCGACACTTCAAAAACCTCCCAACAACCTCGGTCTCGTTGGATACTGGCCAATGAATGAGGGCACGAGCACCCAAGCAGGGGACTTTTCGGGGCAAGGAAATACGGGTACGCTGACCAATAGCCCAACGTGGACGGATGGGAGGTTCGGATATGGTCTCGGTTTTACAGGTTCAGGTAGTCGTTATGTAGCCCCGTCCGCTGCACCCGCTATTAGTTCTACGGGGAGTTTTACTTATAGCCTCTGGATTAAGCCAAGCACTTTCACAAATGGGGGCTCCGATGATGGTGCGGGGACCTATTTTTTCGATCGCACAACAACGACACAGGGTCTTGTTGGCCTGAAGGCTGTGTTCGGTCAATACGCGTACCAAAGTAGAAACAATGCTGGCTCAAATCTTCAAACTATCTCAACAATATCGGGGATCACTTTGAACAGTTGGACACATATCATATTAGTCCGTGAATTCGGAGTAGGGTACAGAATATATAAGAACGGCGTACTCGAGGGTTCAAGCGCGACTGGTGCTAGCGACACCCTAACCCCTCCGATTTTTTCATTAGGGCGATCGGTGGCAAATAATAGTGGTGATGTAACGGGAACCTTCGATGAATTCCGCATTTATAACCGTGCGCTTTCTGCCACGGAAATTTCTCGACTCTATCAATCTGGTCTTGCAAAACTGAATACTTCACAAAATAATAAAGTCACGAATGGCCTCGTCGGACTCTGGTCTTTTGATGGCGCAGATATGTCTGGCGTCACCGCATACGACCGCTCGGGACAGGGAAATAACGGCACACTCACGAATGGTCCCACTCGCACGATCGGCAAGGTCGGGCAGGGACTCAACTTTGATGGAGTGAATGATTATGTGGATGCGGGAAACGGTTCTCCCCTTTCCTTTACGGGCAACATCACTCTTTCTGCGTGGGTGAAGCCGGACTCCTTAAGTGATTATAAATTCTATCTTTCAAAATATAGCGGCGCTGACCTTGGTTATGATCTCGGCATTATGGCAAATGGGCAGGTTGTTGCAACATTCAGAAATGGTACACACATCGATGGTTTTTCGAGTGCGGGTCTTGTTCAAGCGGGGGTGTGGCAACATATTGTCGTCGTGCAGGATGCCGCAACTTGTTATGTGCGGATATATAAAAACGGTACTCTTGATACAACGCTGACAAATCAACAGTGTTTCACTAATCCAGCGAGCACTTTCACAATAGGTAGCCGTAGTGGAACGGGGCCATTTTCTGGAGGTCTTGATGATGTGCGTGTGTATGATCGCGCACTTACTCAAAGCGAGATCACTCAGCTTTATAATGCTGGAGGTGCAAAGATGAACGCCTCGCAGAATAATGTTCCCGGTAGCACTCTTCAGTCGGGGCTTGTTGGTCTCTGGTCATTCAATGGTCCCGACATGAGTG
>DAIUCR010000062.1:0-2635 GCA_036846065.1 Patescibacteria group bacterium
TGAAATCCATTGTTTCTTCGTCAGGCACATGGAGTATTTCGGAGGAGGGGAGGTTAGTGGTGGAGGATCTTGAGGTGAAGGGAAGTGTGAAGGTGGGTTCTCCTGAGAATCGTACGGGCGTCACGCTCTTTGATCAGGAGACTGGTGCACCATACTGTATCAAGATGGTTGCAGGAGTGCTCGGCAGTGCTTTGGGTGAATGTGGAAGCGAGGGGAGCATGACGCCAAGCGGTGGTTCGTCGGGTAGCGGAAGTGAAGCGTCACTTCCTGCGCCCATAGAATCGCAGACGTCGAGCGAAGGAGATGCAAACCCCTTAAATGGAGACACGGTTACAATAGATGTTCCAGCAGAGACAACATCTCCCGAGATTCCTGCTACGGTAAGCACGGAGCCAGAGCCAGTTCCTGCGCCTGTCATTACTCCAGATCCAACAATTCCTCCATCTGAGGATATTCTTGCTGCAGCATAGTGTTCTTGTCCATGAAAAATATTCTTTCAATTAAACGCATAAGCATTGCCACGTCCATTGCCATAATACTTGGGGTATTTATCTATATGCAGCGTTCAAAAATAGTAGAGACGATTGTGTTCATGAAAGACCCGTCACCACAAGAGCAAGGCGTGAGCACTGTCATCGACGAGCAAGTGCCTCTTGTTTCCGCATCTTCATTGGGAGTGAAAACATATACACATCTATCAGGTGCATTTTCTTTTGAATATCCCGCAGATCTTTCCGTTAGTTCGTTTGGTGTTGCATACGACGAGTCGGGGGAGATTATTTTGGTTCAGGATAACAAAGGAAAAGGTGGCCTTCAGATCATTGTATCTGTATTTGATGAAGATGTTGTTCTTACTGAGGAGCGTATTCGTCGCGATATTCCCGATCTCGTAATGCTTGATGTTCGTGTACGCACGCTGGGTATCGGAGAAAAAAAAGTTCAGGCAGTTGTCTTTACAAGTACGAATTCTTCCATGGGGAAGAGTAGTGAAGCGTGGTTTGTGTATGGCGGGCGATTGTATCAGGTGAGTACTCCTCGCGATGCGGAGTACTTGCTGGACAAGATCTTAACTTCATGGAAATTTTAAAACATATGTCAAACAATCTTATATCTACCAAGGTCAAACATCCGCAATCTGAGCAGGGTAGAGGGTTTCTTTTGGGGTTTTTTGTGCTCGCTCTTTTTCTTCTTTCGGCATCCTCGGTTTCAGCTGCAGAACTCAAGAGACCTCCGAATAATCTTGGTCTCGTTGATTATTTTCCAATGGACGAAGGGACGGGTGCGACTACCGTAAACAAGAGTAGGGTGGGTACAGCAGGCACTATTACTGGTGCAACATGGGTCGCAGGAAAAAAAGAACAGGCACTCGACTTCAATGCGAATGGCTCATACATGACCTATAGCTGTGGTGCGAATTGTGTGAATTATCCTTATACTGTCTCACTGTGGTTCAACGCAGACACTTTAAGCGGACTACTCTTTGGTGTGAATAATGGCTTCAATAATAGTATTGCATTTACGGGGGGAACGTATTTGCACATGTCAGGAAATAGTAATTATATGCGTGGAGCACTGACTTCAAATTTTCAAACAGGAAGATGGTACAACATGACCGCAGTATATACGTCATCCACTGATATGAAGATGTATGTGAATGGGGTAGAGCAGACGGTCGCAACTGATGATTGGTGGACACTGCAGTGTGCGAATATATATTCCATTGGAAGCAGGAATGGAGGCGCCTGCGCATCGTCGCTCAGTTTTGATGGAAGGATCGACGATGTGCGTCTATATAATAGAGCATTATCTGCTGCTGATATCACAAATCTCTATCAGTTAAGTTTCACAAAGTTCAATAGCTCGCAGAATAATAAAGTGACGAATGGCCTCGTTGGACTCTGGTCTTTTGATGGCGCAGATATGTCTGGCGTCACCGCATACGACCGCTCGGGGCAGGGGAATAATGGCACACTCACCAATGGTCCCACTCGCACGATCGGCAAGGTGGGGCAGGGGATATCTTTCGATGGGGTGAACGATGAGATAACGACGACGACCAATCAAGGAAACGGTTCAAGTGTGAAGGTTTTCACAATCTCGGCTTGGTTCAAGACATCGACCGCGTCCGGGAAAAAAATCATCGGTTTGGAAAATAATCAGACAGGCACAGGCTCTAACTCTTATGATAGACAGCTCTACGTCGGTACCGATGGAAAGGTGTATTTCTATGTCTATGATGGTTCGGGAAAATTAGCTGTTTCATCAAGCACGTTCATTGATAATAATTGGCATCATGCGGTGGGAGTATCGTCTGGAGATGGCGGCAGTATCAAGCTGTATGTCGATGGAGTCCTTCAGCAAACTACCGCAGTCGGAACGATCTATGCTTTATATGGTACGAGTTATTGGCGAATAGGAGGTTACAAATCGCCAGCAGTCATGGGCGTTAATGGCTATTTCCCTGGCTCTCTTGACGACGTCCGCATCTACGATCGCGCACTCACTCAAAGTGAGATCACTCAGCTTTATAATGCTGGAGGTGCAAAGATAAATGCTTCACAAAATAATATCCCTGGCAGTACTCTTCAGTCGGGGCTTGTTGGTCTCTGGTCATTCAATGGTCCCGACATGAGTG
>DAIUCR010000063.1:0-2610 GCA_036846065.1 Patescibacteria group bacterium
AAACACATCTCTACCTATACCCCCTCCACAATGACCACAAATTCCCCACGGAGGCAATGACAACTAAATTAAAGGGGGAACAATCGAAAGAGTCGAATCCACTTCGAAAGACCCTTATTCGCCTCCTAACCCAGCACGTATAGATTCTTCAAGTCGACGGACCTGCTCTTCTTCGCGAGCTTGAGAAAATTCTCCTAACTGTTCTTCGATTTTTAACCCTACTTCTTTTTCTTGGCGTGAAAGTGGTACAACCTTTTTCCCTATTGGCTCTATCGTGCTATCAAATGATGGATCTTGACCCTCAGCAAATACATCTTCTGTCCGCTCTGTCCTCATCACCTCTCCATTAAATTCCGTAAGAGGAAGTGTATCAAGACCATTCACGAGGAAAACGATTCCCTCATCATCAATGCGAAATTTTGCATCAGATTTATTCTCTCCAGGGAACTCGATCGATTCGCGCGGAATTGAATACTTGAAACCAGCACCGCCAGGTTTCCAAAATTGACCAAGAGGATACACCGCGAGGCATGGTCCGCTAATTTGTTTCACCCCCTGTTCGGGTGACTGAATCACCGCAAGAGCTCCTTCAATGCCACCATTGAGTCCATGATAAAGATCGATTGTCGCATCTGGAGGTAAGTTTCTTTTTTCATTAATGAACTCAGCTAATCTTTCTTCCCATTGCTCTGAATAAACCCCACCGGGACCCAGCCCAAGACCACATAACTCGCGATCAAGTACCGGAATATTTGGCTCTGGGATTTCATCCTCATTGGACTCGATGTTGGCGGTATCCTGGACTTCGTTGTCCACAACAGCAGCTTCTCCATTATGCTCTTGAGGTAAGGGTGGCGGAAGTCCAAGCTCTTTCCCCTCCCAATTGTTTTCTAGGGTCTCTGAAGGGAGTGGAGGTGGAAGCCCCATCTCTTTCCCTATCCACGTTGGCTCTGGAGGATTCTCAGCGGGAAGCGTTGGCGGCACATCACCATTCGGATCCCACTGAGGAATATGCATATTCCCACCCACTGGCGCTAATTGTTCTTCTTGATTTTGATTATCTGACAGAAATCCTTCTTTCATAAATATCAGTCTATACCCCCTCCACAATGACCACAAATTCCCCACGGAGGCGGTCGGGATGTGAGGTGTAGTGTGCACGCACTTCGGAAACGGTGCCACGCACGAATTCCTCATGCATCTTCGTGAGTTCACGGGCGATGACAATACGACGCTCTCCTCCGCAAAATTTCTCAAGCGATTCAAAGGTTTTCTCGATACGATGGGGCGACTCATAAAAAGCCATCACGCGCTTCGATGCAGCGATCTCCTTAAAGAGCGTCTCTCTCCCCTTCTTGTGCGGAAGAAATCCGAGAAAGGTAAATTCAGCGACAGAGACACCAGCGCCCGAAAGTGCAGTAATGAGTGCCGAGGGCCCCGGAATGGGCACGACAGAAATTTCATCGCCGAACTTCTCTCGCACCTGCGCAACAAGAAGTACGCCGGGGTCGGATATCGTCGGAGTACCCGCATCCGACACGAGAGCAATATTCTTCCCTCCTTCGAGTAATTCAAATATCTTCTCTACTTTCGAAAGCTTCGACTGTGCATGATAGCTCATTGTCGGCGTGCCTATCTCATAACGCGAGAGTAGCGTTTTTGTGACACGGGTATCTTCGCACAAAATGAGATCGACTTCTTTGAGTATCCGAATGGCGCGCAGTGTGATATCTTCGAGGTTCCCTATTGGGGTAGCAATGATATAAAGCGTTGACATATAAAGACTCTAACGGAATTCTGAGCGAAGAGCAATCGGCGATGCGACTTGTTGCGAGATTTATTATGCATGTTAATATCGTCGAAGTTCTTTACCAAGGAGGAGTATATATGCAGGGAGCAATAAAACCGTATGTGGGGCAAGAAAAAAAGATCTACTTTGCGCACCCTATCAACACCTATCACACAGCACTCGAGGATGAATGCCTTGAATTCATTCGAGGAACCTTTCATGAGCATGCGATCGTAAACCCAAGTGACGAATCACACCGAAGCATCGTAAGTGAAATGAAGCGTCACGATCCAAATGCGAATGTCATGGGGTACTTTGAAAAACTGGTCATCAGCTGCGACATCGTACTCGTACTTCCCTTTCCGGACGGAAAATGGGGAGCGGGAGTCTATCGTGAAGCGGAAATTGCGCTCGAGCGCCACAAAGAAGTGTGGAACATCGAACCTCGAACGAAATTCATTTCGCTCGTCACAAGACTGTTTCCCGGTGACGCACTTTCCGTAGAAGAAACCCGAGCGAGAGTATACAACCTCCCCGAACGGACGATCCGTCCTTACACATAAGCAAACACCCCCAATATTGGGGGTGTTTTTTCATGCTCAATGCAGATCACTGTAATATGTATGCCTGGAGTGGAGGAAAGCCGTTGAACGAGATCGCACTATAACTCATCGTGTATGCTCCCGTAGTAAGAATATACACGCGGTCCCCCTCCTTAAGATCACTCGGTGCTTTGTACTTGAAATTCTCATAGAGAATATCCGCGCTATCGCATGTCGGACCCGCAAGTACTATCTCCGTCCACGTATCATCTTCCTTGC
>DAIUCR010000064.1:0-2609 GCA_036846065.1 Patescibacteria group bacterium
AAGCATATAACAAAAAACCCACGAGCGAGTCGTGGGTTTTGAGACAGTTTGTGGAATTATTTCTCAAGCCTGCGATTTGCCCAGTTTGCAGTTTGATAATGTCTATTTCTGTTTCAATACTTTTATCACCAAAATAACCCGTAAGCATAGTAAGAAAGCGCGAGGCTCAATGTAAATGTCGCAACAAAACTGGGCAATTTAATCCACCACTTAATGGGGTTCCCTTGTGAAGCGCGACGCAGTTCCCATGTTTTGATTGCGAAGAGAGAGGCGGACATGGCAATAATTGTGAATGCAAAAACTTGTGAAGGGAAAAAGTTTCCAATAAATCCGCCTGAGCTATTAAGTGCAACAATAGATAGCAGAGAACCAACGGGGACCCACCACGCAATAAATTTAATCCATGACTGAAAGATTTCATCGCGAAGAAAATAAGAGACAATCGAAATCGGAAGGCCGCCCAAAACGAGCGGGAGTAGTAACGCCCGGAAGGAAACACACGACAAATCATTGTCGTAGCAAAACGTCCTTATCCACTGAAAATTGAGAACGGCTAATAGTACAGCACAAACTCCAAATATAATTGGAATGTTTTTTTTTGTCACCAAGTTTTTCATAACCAAGAGTTCATTAATAAATAATATTGATGCTCCCCGCATGTGTCTCAATCCCTGGTACCACAAACCCAGGCAGTTTCGTTTTTATTGGTCGACCGTCACAATCGTCATCATTATCGCGATCGTCAAGGTTGCTAGGTTTGATCATAATGATCGTCTGATTCTTCTTTGGGCGGTAGTGCGTTTCAATTACTGAGTTTCCCGTCTTTATGAATGCAGCAAACATCGTATATTCCCCTTTCTTGTTTGTGTTCCACTTGTATTTTATGGTCGTGGTGGCAATCGTAGTGGTGCTTCCATTATATACCAATGTGTTAAACGTGAGGAGAATACGACGATTCTTCTCTTTGTGCTCGAGAAATGGGATGTGGAGTGTATTACCAGATGCATCCATGATGATGGTTGATGTCATGGTGGTCACCACGCTTGTGCTGTTCGTATCAAGTCCAGAGAACAATAGCTTCTGCGTGCTTGTGCTAAAAGATATTTGTTCCTCCGGTGGCGTAACATCAGGAAAAAGTATTGTACCGGGTTGCACCTGTGTATCAGCGGTGCCGTTACCGTCTTGATCGATTGAGAGTCCTGGCAATGCGGACAAAGTCGGATTTTCTGGCACACTCATGGTGACAAGTGTGCTTATAGACACGGGGATATTTGCAAAAGTGGTCGTTGATGTGACCACGCCACCAGTCACTTCTTGAATATTGAGGGTGAATCTCCCCTCTCCTTCGCCGCGCATCACAAGTGTCGTTGATGCATTTGCCGGAACACTGATGTACTTCACCTCACCGAACTCGTCGTATGATACGCCAGGAATTTGCTCCTCAATTTGTTCAGTAGTCGTGGAAACTCCAACGTGGCGACCCGCACCGTCATATAGTTCGAGCGTAAGTGGCGAGTGGAGGAAATATCGAAGGCGCTTCTCTGTACTGATAACTGACGGACGGGTTGTGGAGATATATTGCAGAGGAGTGGTAACATCTTCTTTGCGTATGATGTTTGAAATGAATGTGCGAAGTTGCGGAACTTCGAAGATAGTGGCGTGTTTAACCTTGTTGTCTGTATCATCGGCGTATTTTTTTAAATTCACCCAGTACCTTTGTCCATCACCACCAAGTGCACTTGGTGACACCACAGTGCCATCCCCATCCTCAGTGGGTATAGGCTCATAGTCCCACGAAAAATCACTGAGCCACGCATCATTCGAATAATGAATACCTGAAACGGTATCAACACCCCATCCTGCGATTTCGTATACCGCGATTGTTGTTGGTGCCGTCCAGTCATCAAAATTCGCATGCCACTCGAGTGCGCCACCCATGAGGGTTTCATTTGCAATCGCAGGGTCTTCAAGTTCACTATAGTCGGGATTTGGACGATTGCCGCCACCGAAAAGATACGCGAGATACTCTCCCGTATTCGTAATTGAATCTCCCCATAGATCGTGCGCAGGAAGTACATCATCGTCAAGAATTATTACAGGAGTTGAAACAGTACTGAGATATTTTTCAGAAGGCAGAAGGTTGTATGTCATGGGCATGTCGTGGGCAAGTTTGCGTTGAGCTGACTTTCCAACGTAATACTTCAGTCCGGAATCATCGTATCCATGCAATAACGCACCAATCGCCTGCGGAGTACCCAATTGTGGCGAAGCCACTAAGATGAGATTGTCCACCAAGTCAGAGCGACCATCATCCTTTAATTTCTGGGACAGGGAGCCACTCATAATACATTTTTCTAGGCATCAAAGAGCCACCAAAATTTGGGCAAAGAGCCACCGGTGGCTCTTTGGTCCCAGGTTGGACAGCCCTGCTTTACAAAGTTCTATCGCAAATCTTGAGATCGTTTGGTATAATATAAAATTGCATACAATTTTAATTAAATCTATTGAAAATGTCTTGCTTATAGGAATTTTTTGACCTTCCCAGCCCCAGTTTTGGCCTGAATATCTGGGAAAAACACTGCTGCTTAAAACACCGATTAAATTTCGTA
>DAIUCR010000065.1:0-2591 GCA_036846065.1 Patescibacteria group bacterium
AGTTCAAACTTTTCGACTTCTTTGCCAACTGCGAGTATTTTGAAAAAGACTACAAATACGACGAGGTGATCGAGCTTCCAAGATGGGTAACACCAGGCACAGATGGTCCCGATGGTTCTGGTGGCGAGGGAGGAGATCCACCACCCCCACGTCCCACCAGCGTCACTCTTGGACAAGACGACGCCCTCAAGACACTCACCGAGACGTTCCTCACCCCCGACGGCATGCGTGTCGATCGCGAGATGTTCCGCACCGCCATACAGGAAGATGTGCTTGGCAACGAAACGCTCAAGACACTCTGGGAGAATGGCGACATCGTGGGAGCAGAATCCTTCGCACAGAAAGAGATCATGGACAAGCCCAAGTATTTCATCAATCTCGACAAGGTCCGCTCACTCTTCAACATCGACCGACGTCTCACGGTCCGCGAGTTTCTTGAATTCGCTTTTGGTGAGCGCGACAGCTTTGCTATGAAGGATGAGCTTCTCGAATCGGAGTGGACAAAGTTTGTTGAGACCAACTCAGTCGATCAGGAGCATTACGCCGTTGCCAAACACTTCTTTAAGGCATACATCACCGACCCCGAGGTGCGGCAGATCATCGAAGAACAAGAGTTCGCAAAGTTCAACTTCTCTCCCGTCATGACCTTCGAGGAGTTCGCCGCGCTCAACGGCTTTGCGGAGTCGATACCTAGATATGTGAAGGACTACATCCCGCTTAATACATTCATGAATTAACCCATGCTCACCGCCGACACCAAACGCCACATCGACGCCGCTCGCCAAGTCTTGGTGGGTATCGTTCCCGACCCCAAGGGGCAGGTAGACCAGATCACCAATGCGCTCATATACAAGTTCATGGATGACATGGATCAGGCGTCGCTTCGCGTAAAAGGGGGCAAGGCGTCGTTCTTCACGGGCAATCTCGAGATGTATGCATGGACACGGCTAATGGACCCAAGACTTGGCAATCAAGACCGCATGAATCTCTACGTCGAGGCACTGGCAAAGTTCGGCGAGGCGAAACAACTCCCGCCCCTCTTTCGCGACATTTTCAAGCGTGCATTTCTTCCATTTCGTGACCCCGAAACCCTCGGCCTCTTCTTGAAAGAAATTGCCTACTTCGACTACTCACACTCCGAGGAGCTGGGTAACGCTTATGAATACCTCCTCTCAATCATGGGAAGCCAAGGTGACGCAGGGCAATTTCGCACACCACGCCACATCATCGACTTCATTGTCTCCGCTGTAGACCCGACCAAGGACGACACTGTTCTTGATCCCGCCTGTGGCACAGCGGGCTTCCTCATCTCCGCATACAAGCACATCGTTTCAAAGCATGACGGCAAAGATGAGAACGGAAAGCCAAACAAAGAAACCCCACTCACCCCCGACGAACGCAAGCGACTCATGGAGCACTTCGAGGGCTACGACATCTCTCCCGACATGGTCCGCATGTCACAGGTGAATATGTACCTCCATGCATTCAAGAATCCCAAGATCGTCGAATACAACACTCTTGCAAGTGAAGACCGCTGGAATGACAAATACGATGTCATTCTCGCAAATCCTCCATTCATGAGTCCGAAGGGTGGGGTCCGCCCACATCAGCGCTTCTCCGTGGAGTCCACTCGCGCCGAGGTGCTTTTCGTTGATTACATTATGAACCACCTAAAGCCTCGTGGTCGTGCAGGTGTCATTGTTCCCGAAGGCATCATCTTTCAGTCAGGCGTCGCATACAAACAGCTTCGCAAGAACCTCGTCGAAGACGGACTCTATGCGGTGGTGTCGCTTCCTGCGGGCGTGTTCAATCCATATTCAGGAGTGAAGACGAGCATCCTCCTCTTTGATCGTGAGCTGGCTAAGCATTCCACTGAACTTCTTTTCCTTAAAGTCGCAAATGATGGCTACGATCTTGGTGCACAAAGACGAGAGCACACTGGGAGTGACCTCGTGCAAGCATTGGAAATTTTGCACAAGTGGAAGTCTGGTAAGAAGATCGAGAGTGCACTTGCCTTGTATGTCGAGAAGTCGCAAGTCGCAGAGACGGGCGATTACAATCTCTCAGCCGATCGTTATCGCGTGGGCACTGATTACTCCAATGCAAAATGGCCAATGGTACAGCTAGAGGAAATATGCGAACTTCACAGGGGGGTTGTCTATTCAAAAGCTGATGAGGTGCCAACTGATGGTCATAAAATTCTTCGTGCGAACAATATATCCCTGGATGATTGTTTGGTCTTGGATGATGTAAAATTAATTTCAAGAAACTTAAAACTGAAGGAATCTCAAAAATTGAAAACGGATGATATTTTCATCTGTCTTGCCAGTGGCAGTAAAGACCATGTAGGAAAAGTTGCTTATATAAAAAATGATACCGATTATTATTTTGGGGGTTTTATGGGTGCCATAAGAATCAAGAGTGAAACCATCACCGCCTTATATCTTTTTCACCTGCTTAAAGATTCAAAATTCAACGACTTCCTTGGTCAGCAAATAAGCGGTGCAAATATAAATAATCTTAACTTTGGCATTCTTTCTCGATACGAAATTCCTCTCCCGCCACTCGAAATCCAACTACAGATCGTCGCC
>DAIUCR010000066.1:0-2553 GCA_036846065.1 Patescibacteria group bacterium
AAAAATTTGATATTCATGCATATGTTGCTGGTCCCGCGGCGAAGATATTTCGTCGTCAGAACATTCCCTCAAGACGTGCGCCATCCACAAAAACGGGTATCGCACAGATGATGGCAAAAAATATTGATGCACAGTTCGTGCTTTTGGGTACCGGATGGATGACAACCATTGAGTTCGATTCTTTGTTGGGGGCAAAAAAAATAGGATTAAAAACCGTCGTGTATCTGGAGTCGTGGGTGAATTATCGTGAACGTTTTGGTTATCCTAAAAAAGGCTGGCAGCAAAACCTTCCAGATGAGATCTGGGTGGGGGATGAATATGCGCTCGCATTGGCAAAAAAATATTTTCCCAAGATAGGTACACGTCTCGTTCCTAATGAGTATTTTGCCGATATCATAAAGAGATATCGCATTCTTCCTCGTGTGCTTAAACGCAAGACCGTTCTTTTTTTAAGTGATGCAGCTTTGGGGATGGAAGAAGTTCTCGAAGATTTTTTAATCTCCTTGTCTCAAAATAAGAATACGTATGATCTACGTATTCGTTTTCATCCTGCTGATGATCGAAAGCGCTATGATGAGATAATAAAAAAATACCAAGATGTCGTTACGGTAAAAAAATCGCAAGAAAAGGATATCATGTGCGACCTTGCTGGAGTGCGTGTGGTTGTGGGTGTTGAGACGGTCGCAATGGTTGCGTCAGTGCTTGTGGGAATTAAAACCATCAGCATTGTCAGCTCAAAAAAGAAGTCAAATTTGCCATTCACTCAGATATTGCGTGCGAAAAATGCAAAGGTTGCCGTTTCCTTGATTTAACAAAGATTTAAAAGTATTATATTTTCACTATGAATCTCGATACATTAAAAGGGAAAACAGTCGTCGTGACCGGTGGCACCGGATCATTCGGGAAAAATTTTATCAAATATATACTCGAAAAGTCTGAGGTGAAAAAGATCATCGTTTTTTCACGTGACGAGCTCAAGCAGTCGCAGATGGAGGCAGAGATCAAGGATGATCGCATGCGTTATTTCCTTGGTGATGTCCGTGATCTTCCAAGGTTGCAGCGCGCATTCCATGGAGTAGATATCGTTGTGCATGCGGCCGCATTAAAACAGGTTCCCGCGCTTGAATACAATCCTTTTGAGGCAGTGAAGACGAATATCATGGGAAGTCAGAATGTCATTGATGCGGCAATTGATAATGGAGTAGAGAAGGTCGTCCTTGTCTCAACCGACAAAGCGGCAATGCCCGTTAATCTTTATGGCTCAACAAAACTCTGTGCTGAGAAGTTATTCATTGCAGCAAATGCATACGGAGCAGGTTCGACACTCTTTAGTGTTGTACGATACGGAAATGTTGTGGGAAGTCGCGGAAGTATCGTCGAGCATTTGATCCGTAACCGTGATGCAAAAACTGTCTATATTACTGACGAGCGCATGACGCGTTTCTGGATCCACATCGAGCGTTCGTTCGAGATCGTCCTTTTTGCGCTCAAGCACATGGAGGGTGGAGAAATATTTATTCCCAAGGCGCAAGCGATGAAGGTCGCAGACCTTTTCGATATCATTGTTCCGAATGCGAAAAGAGAGGTCATGGGTATCCGCCCCGGCGAGAAATTGCATGAGGTGCTGCTCACGCGCGAAGAGGGTCGCCATGCGGTCGGTTTCAGTGACTACTTCGTGGTCCTTCCTGAGAAGCATCCACACATGACGGACACTACAAAGATGGGTAAATACCTTGAAGAAGGTGATACTCTTGAAGAAGGCTTTCATTTCTCGAGTGATAATGAAGGAAACGATATGTCAGAAGAAGAATTGCTTCGCATTGTGAAGCGTATGGAAAATTTGATCAATCAGGTATAGGATGAGCACATTGTTCTTTGTGCAGCTCATTCTTTAAAAACTTAGGGAGAAATCATGAAAACCCCATTTCTTGTGGCTGAGAATATCTACTTGCGCACACTAAGCGCGGAAGACCTAACCGAGCGTTATCGTGACTGGTTCAATGACGCGGAGGTGTGTCGGTACAACTCACATCATCGTTTTCCTAATTACGATGAGGATATGCGTCGATATTATGAAACGACGATACAATCTCATGAAAATCTTATCCTCGCAATTTGTGATAAGTCGACCGACGCCCATGTTGGCAATGTGGGTTTGCAGGGAATTGACCTGCTCAATCAGTCTGCGGAATTCGCGATACTTATCGGTGATAAGTCGTACTGGAACCGTGGTATCGGTAAAGAGGTCATGCGCCTCATTATTGCGCACGGTTTTTCTCAGCTCAATCTTCAGCGCATCTATTGTGGTACTGCGGAGAATAATGTGGGCATGCAAAAACTTGCGCTTGCGCTTGGATTTAGGGAAGAGGGGCGCTCACGTCAGGCACTCTATAAGGATGGGGAATTTAGAGACCTTGTGCATTATGGATTACTGAGAAGTGAGTATGATCCCGAAGGAGGAAGATAGTTTTTTTGAAGATCTTTTAAAAGACCGCATGATGCGGTCTTTTTGTTTTTTGCACCCTTTTGACATTTGCGAATGTTTATATTGTA
>DAIUCR010000067.1:0-2464 GCA_036846065.1 Patescibacteria group bacterium
GGTTTTGAGACAGTTTGTGGGGTTATTTCTCAAGCCTGCGATTAGTGCGCACGATTTGCCAGAGGGAGGAAAGAATAAACACAATATAAAGTGGGCCGAGTATGAATATGTGACCAAGATTACAGAACATACTACAATCACGAGCAGCATACTCTACGAATATTGTTGTAACAATGACTACTGGCATCCACCAGCGAGCGAGATTCCACCATGCGCGGAAGGCCTCGTTGCGCATGCGATAGGTGAGAAGGGAGAAAAAGAGAAGAGGCAATGTAAAGAAGATGTAGTTCACAAGATTCCAAGGATCAAATCTTTCAAAAAAACTCATGCAATATTTGTCGTGATAACAAAAACCTGACAGTGATAATACGGCTGTTACCATAATTATTACTGTGCCAATCAAACTTATAAACAATATGTTTTTTTTTGTACTCATATTCCTGTAACAAGGACTAATTTTAATAAACCACTGCAATACTCCCCTTATTTGTAGTGATTGAAGGAATAATAATTCCTTGCAGTGTTGTCTTGACTTACTGATTATCGCCATCTTCCTCATCAATATCATTCTCGTCACTTTTTCGCCGCTTAATCATAATAACCGTAGTATTTTCCTTTGAATTGTAGTGTGTTTCAGTTGTTGTGGCTCCAGTGGTGACTGATGATGAAAACATAGTATATACTCCCTTCTTATTTTTCTCCCACTGGTATTTGAGTATCGTCGTCGCAATCGTGGCTGTGCTCCCATTATATACCAAGGTATTGAAGGAAAGAATGATGTGCTGTTTTTCCTTTTGATATCTAAGGAATGGAATGACAAGGGTATTTCCTGATTGATCAGTGAGAGTGAGGGAAACCGGGACAGTCACGATTGTTTTATTAAATACGTGGTCTAATTTAACTCTTACGAGGACGACCGGCCGCACGCCGTGTTGTTTCGAGGTGATGTGCCTGCACCATCTTCTCCACCCATCGCTCTCTCCCATAAGGCATTCCTTTATTCACCGAACGACGAATGTTCAGTAGTTCGTCCTTGTCATCAATACCATTGATCCAATTTATATATCCATGTGGAAATGGAACAGGTGAAGGTGCGAGAAGTTTCTTTTGTGTAATGCTTCCCTTCATCCGTCGCCACGCGCTCCCCCATTGCCAATTTTCACACGCACGGACCAACTTTGCGCGCACAGGATTGCGTTCCACGTATTTGATAAGTGTGAGTAAGTATTTGTCATTTTCAACAAGGAAAGATTTGTACCTACCTTGGTAGAGATGTCCACTCCCAATCGTCTTGGTATCAACATGAACCTGGCGGGTATGTGCATTCGTGAGACGATGCATAAACACTCCAAGATCACCGTCGTTCTTCGGGTGAAGTACTAAATGCCAATGATTCGGCATGATGGCATATGCGAGGATGCGCATGTCGGTGAGTTCTTTTGCATCAAGCAGAAATTTCTCAAAGAGTTGATAGTCTTTGTTATTATTAAATATCTGCATACGACCATTCGCACGATTAATGACGTGATAGATTTCTCCTCCAATATCGATACGCGCGAGTCGAGGCATGGGGAATATTATACCATTTTTTTAGGGAAACAATCGTGACTGTCCCGATTTACCGATTTACGATTTACTGGATGATCAATCATCGACCGCGAAAGTCGCTCAACTGGGAAACTCCCTGCAAGGTATTCGGAGTGTGTTGCGTTTCAAGACAGAATTAAGCTGTCCCGGTTTGCGGTTTGCTCCGGTTTGCGACCGCGACACGAGTATGTTTTTTGTCACCAAAATAACCCGTAAATATATGCTGAAAGAACCACGCTCAAAACAAATACCACAACAAAGACTGGCCACTTAACCCACCACGTGAGAGGATTTTCTTGTTCAGCACGACGAAGTTCCCATGTTTTTATTGCGAAGAGGAAGAGAGACATAGCAACAATCGTGAACGCAAATATTTGTGCAGGGAAAGGATTGCCAGGGATTCCACTTAATCCTAAACCAACATACACAAGCAGTGAGCCGAATGGGAGCCACCATGCAATAAATTTGAGCCAGGAGCGAAAGATTTCGTCACGCAAGAAATAAAGAGGAGAAAGTGCAGCAAGCAAAGCCAGTACAGGATCAATAACTGCATGCATTGAGTTATAGCTTACATACCAAAGCTTGTCTGCTCCCCACGCACCGAGGATTAATATAATCGCGAATATTGTAATATTTCTTTTTGTCACCAAGTTTTTCATAAATAAAGAGCTAGTTAATAAGTCACGTAGATACTTCCCTTGTTTGTTTGTATTCCCGGAATTACCATTCCCGGCAGTTTTTGCTTTATCGGGCGATTATCACAGTCGTCGTCGCTGTCTGTGTCATCAAGATCAGTCGGCTTCGTCATAATAATCGTCTGATTTTTCTTCGGGTGGTAGTGTACCTCGACTGTCGTGCTCCCAGTTTTTATGAATGC
>DAIUCR010000068.1:0-2395 GCA_036846065.1 Patescibacteria group bacterium
TATATACACATTTCGCCGAGGCAAAGGATCCTCGTTCGGGAGATAGTACACGCAGACAGATCGATGAGTTGCATGCGTGGATCAATGCATTCAAAGAGGCGGGGTTTTCGCCAGTGGTGCACGCATCTGCGACGGCGGGAACATTGCTTTATCCTCAAGCACATTTTGATATGGTCCGCATTGGTATCGGTATGTACGGTCTCTGGCCGTCATCTGATGTTGAGCGATTTTACGCACACAAAAAAGAACGATTAAAACCCGTGCTTTCGTGGAAAGCAGTAGTAAGTGAGGTGAAAGATGTTCGGAAGGGTGAGCGTGTTGGATACGATTTTACTGAGATGCTCACACGCGACACGAGACTTGCGGTGATCCCTGTTGGGTACTGGCACGGACTCCCTCGCGCACTTTCAAGCAAGGGAAGAGTGTTGATTCACAGTAGGTCTGCGCGCATCATGGGAAGGGTGACAATGGGAATGATTGTCGTTGATGTGACCGATATTCCCAAGGCAAGATCTGGTGATATTGCAGTATTGATCGGCAAAGATGGGAAGGAAGAGATCAGGGCGGGGGAGTTGGCTACGTTCTCAGGTACGACGCATTATGAGATAGTGACTCGGTTAAATCCACTTATGAAGAGGTTTTATCGCTAAAAGCTTGCCTTTTTATGGGTTTTTTGATAATCTCGTACTACCCTTAATTCGATATATATGTCTCAAGATAACCTCATTCAATTGCGCAACAAAGGGACTGGAGAAGTCTATTGGACGCGCAAGAACAAAAAACTTGTCACTCGCAAGATCGAGCTCAAGAAATATAGCGCAAAACTCCGCAAGCGCGTAGTTTTCAAGGAAGGAAAGAAGTAAAGATTGCGGATAGTCAATCTTTGTAAAAACCACCGCCAGGTGGTTTTTTATGATAAATGACCACTGATGTAAGAGTGCTGTGTATCTGCTACTATGAAGACAATGAGATACTTTCTAAAAATTTCTACGCTCGTATTCTTTTTGATGTTCTTCTGCGTTCCTTCGAGCGCTCTCGCTCGGACTCTCGGGAAGTGACGTCACTGCGCTCCAAAATGCGCTCATTGCAAAGGGATATCTCCCTCAAGGAAAGAATACTGGCTACTTCGGCCCACTGACACAAACGGCGCTAAAGAAATTTCAATGTGACCAAGGCATCATCTGCGCCGATGCGACAATATCTGGCTACGGCATCTATGGGCCAAGGACGCGTGCAATACTCTTAGGGGCTTCTTCGTCTCTTGGTACTACGGCATCTCGTCCACTTGAATTTTCGGGATGGATACCATACTGGCGCTCCGCAACGGGTACGCGAGATGTTCTGCCACATTTGTCACAGCTCACGAGCGTGATGCCATTTGGGTACACGATGAAAAATGACGGTACGCTTGCGGACACTGCGCGCCTCACGGAAGAACCATGGAAGAGTTTCATCGCGACCGCAAAACAAAATAAAGTTCGCGTCATACCAACGGTGATGTGGGGAGACGGTGAGGCGATACACAGGATACTGAGTAACCCCACGACACGTATCGCACTTGAAGATGAGATTGCGAACATGGTCAAAGAAAATGGCTTTGACGGTGTGGATATCGATTTTGAAGCAAAGAAGCACGAGACGATAGATTATTTTTCAACCTTCTTAAAGGGGCTCTATCAGCGCATGGGTAATAAGTGGGTGTATTTGTACGGTTGAAGCACGCATGCCACTTTCCAGCCGCTATAGCCCTGGTGCAACCATCCCCGCCGATGCGCAGGACTTTGCAAACGACTATGTCGAAATGAATAAATATTGTGATCGCGTGGAGATAATGGCCTATGATCAGGGAGTGATAGACCTCCATCTCAATAAGGCGCGTACTGCGCCGTACGCACCCGTTGCCGATCCGGCATGGGTCGAAGACCTCGTTACGCTTGCATCCAAGGACATCGCAAAGAGTAAATTGGTCATTGGTGTCGCTACGTATGGTTACGAGTACACGGTGACCCCACTTGCCACGGGCGGATATCGCTATAAGGTGCTTTGGCCTTTTAATTTGAAATACGCGACCGATATTGCCGCAAAGCTTGGCATCACTCCAGTTCGTAACAGCGCGAATGAAATTGGTTTTTCCTACGACGCGGACAAGCTCGCAGCGATCGCACCTACGGGTAACGAATCAACGCAGACACAGCAAGAGATCGCCTCTTCATCTGTTGCGCAAAATATGGGTTCACAAGTGGACACCACTCAGCCTTTCAATTACTTGTCATGGAGCGATGCGGAGGCCATTGCCGACAAGGTAGCACTCACACGCAAGTTGGGTGTGCGCGGAGTAGCAGTCTTCAAGTTTGACGGGGGAGAAGACCCAAAGATGTGGGAGGTGTTGAAGTAG
>DAIUCR010000069.1:0-2394 GCA_036846065.1 Patescibacteria group bacterium
ATCAAATACTCGCTCTGCCTCTTTCAGGTCGTCCATCGGAAAATTCCAGAACATTACCTTTTCAAGAATGAGATTGTCCCCACCCTTGATCTTTCGGAAAACAACAAAGAAGAATTTTTTCATTTCGAGCATGGCATGAAAATCAGACATTTGCTCAGTCGCTTCGTCATACCAGACTTGAGTGACAAGGTCGTTGTAATCGAACGCAGGAAAAGACAATGATTCCCGCAGTGTCCCAGTATGCTCAAGCGTAACCACACGCATCTCGACATTCGCCTTCTCGAGTTCCTCTATTTTGTTCGACCCTTTCCCCGTCATGATCCTGTTCGCAAGCAACCTCTTGAAATTCTTTGGCTTGGTCTTTGTTGCCCAACCCAATGTTGACATGATCTCCTTGTCGGTCTTTCCAATGAATCTCTTGAACTTATCAGCAATGACCTCGTCGATCGTCTTCGTCGTTCTCACTCCTTCGTAGATCGATTCGGCATCGATCCTTTTTCCAAGGAGTCTGCTTTGGATGAGGTAGTTCAGATAGGTCTGCTTCAAGGAAAAAGCGCGGGGCTTTGCGGGAATCCTCGACCGTGGCTGATCTCTCACGACCGAACTATTCTTTGCCTTGGTGCATGCCCCAAGATAATAAGTATCCGCCTCAGAGAGTAGGTGCGCCTCTCCTCTTTTGATCTTTGCGACAATAAATTCCCAGTCCTTCTTTATCTGCTCAACATCCTGCACAGAGATGTCTTTAAGCAAATCGAGTAAGTGGATGAATTTGAAATTGTAGTCCAGGAGATTCTCCTCTTTTGCGTAAAGATAGAGCATAAGGAGAAGTAGATTGTTCTTCTTGAGAAATGTCGACGTCTTCCATTCTTCATTCACGATCTTGTCATAATCGATCATCGAAAAGACAAGCCGCTCCTTGGAGACATAGCTTTTTGTCAAGTGTTTCTTAAGTGGGTTCGTTTTTAATTCAACACCTGCAATATTGAAATCCGCCTCACTGCGTGAATCAGGCTTCTTCCCGAACACATACCACTCCACGAGTTCTCCGAGGTGTCCCTTTCTCTTCTTGCCGTATCCCACTATCTCGCTCTCAAGACGAGTGATCTCTTCCTTCGGGATGATATCTCGCAAGGACTTGTGCAAAATGATCTGTGCTCGGTCAAAAACATCTTCTTTGGTCTTATATTCCATTTCAGTCAATATTATAGCAACTCTTCCATGTTTTATTTGAGATAATGACGTGGTCAAACAACTCAACACCCATGAGTTCACCTGCTTGGCGAAGTCGCTTGGTGATCAACACATCATCACCCGACGGATCGCAATCTCCCGACGGATGATTGTGTGCCACGATAACACCTGCCGCACCATGTCGGAGCGCGGGCTCAAATACCTCGCGAGGGTGCACGAGGCTTGCATCGAGCGTCCCGACAGAGATGACCTCTCGAGCTATCAGCGAATTTCTGGAGTTAAGATAAAAAGCAACAAAGTGTTCGCGTCGGGAATCTCGGATGTCCGCACATAATTCGAATACCTTTTCAGCGGTGACAACCATCTCCGGTGTTTTTGAAAAATTTCTCTTCCCGTATTCGAGTGCGGCAAGAACGATTCCGGCTTTTACTTTTCCTAGTCCTTTTATCTCGAGAAGTTTTTCGAGGGTGATCGCACCACCCTCTTTCTCAACGAGTTTCTGGATCTTGTTTGCCAGCTGAACAACATTCACACCCTTAATGCCTGAGCCAAGCAAAAGTGCGAGCAATTCTTGCTCTGATAATCGCCCGACACCATAACGCTCGAGCTTCTCCCTTGGACGGTCATGCTTTGGCATTTCTTTCACTCTCATGATGACAATGCTACACACAAATCAGAAAACTACCAAACAAATCTGGTTGAGGGGTATTTGAGTTACCAACAGCTTACCAACTGACCCTCCCTGGACTCCCTGGGAGGGTTGCGTCATCCATTGGTATGTATGAAAAATACAAACCCGCTAGAGGGCTCTGACGAGCCGAAGATCAAGTACTGTTTATACGCTAGAAAATCGTCGGAATCGGACGAACAACAAGCCCTTTCCATCGATTCCCAAGCCAAGGAAATGCTCCAAATGGCGCAGAGGGATGGTCTTGATGTGGTCGACATCAAGCGTGAGTCGCACTCGGCAAAAAGTACTGGGCAACGCCCGGTCTTCAATGAGTTGATCAACAATCTCAAGGCAGGCAAGTTTAACGCCATTCTTGCGTGGCATCCAGACCGCTTAAGCAGAAATGCGGGCGATCTTGGCGCAATTGTCGACCTGATGGATGAGAAAAGATTGATCGAGGTACGTACCTTCGGACAGAAATTCACCAACAGCCCGAGTGAGAAATTTCTTCTCATGATCTTGTGTTCACAGGC
>DAIUCR010000070.1:0-2383 GCA_036846065.1 Patescibacteria group bacterium
CAAGATTACCCCACGCAAATTCCGTAAATAAGGGACGTATCCCCGTTTCCGTTTCCGTAGTATCAATTAAAATAAAGAGTGGTGAGAATAATTACTATCCCCACCACCTATTTTGTAGAAGTTATTTCAAAAACCAACGACAATTATTTTGATGGTGTCTTACGTCGAGTTTTAATTCGGTGTAAGTGAGTTCTACCGTTGTTGTCTACTGCGACAATTCCACAACGTTTCTCTGTCCAACATCCAGCGTTAAAGTAGTGAATCCAATCACCTTTGTCACCAAACTTATTGTGGCGCATTTGGTGAGTGTGTCCACAGATCACTACATTAGCTTTACGTGTAGCGGCATGGATACATCCTTCAAGTGAGAGTATGTCTGAAAGTTGAATGATGGCTTTGGCTTTCCCCTTTAAAAACGCACTGATTGTTTGCTCCTCATTATCAATTTGCTGCATAAAATCATATACCCAGGTAGCTAAATCGCTTGTGATGGGCATTTTTTTTAGAATCTGGTCAAATATATGACCATGAAGAACAACAAAACGTCGCCCATTTACCGTCCAGACATATTCTTGTTGCACCTGTGTGTCTTTACGATAAAAACGATCAAGTAGTGGTCCGAGAGGGGTATCGTGATTACCTTCAATCCATATTACCTCAACACCATCTTGCTCAAGTTCTCGTACAAATCCCAAATAAGCGAGGTGCTCTTTGGGGAGTTTTTTATAATCTGTTCTATCAAATGTGTCGCCTTGATGAATAAGACGCTTTAGTTTGATTGAACTAAGAAATTCTTGCAAGGGAAGTGGTCGACTCACTTTTGAACCTAAGTGGATATCACCAGGGATAATGGAATCAAAATGCTTGACTGACAAATTGGGTTTTATTTTAACAATGAACTTTGACATCAAAAATCCTCCTTGTTTGATTAACTACACATAACTTAGCATATCAAAAATTTATTCTCAATTATGATTAAGTCTGTCGAAGAAATACGGTCCCCATTGTCCATTGCCCAAAATATGGCTCACTTTCGTAAAGTTGGTAGTCGTATATGGCACAGGTGCGAAGTGGCGTGATGCTCCTTGAAACTTGGGGGAGCCGAGGAGGGCATTGTGGGGAGGGTTTTAGAGGGGGGATAAAAAAGGGATACATCCAAAAAACGCGTGGAGTAATTTTGATAGAATTACGCCACGCAAATTTCGTAAATAGGGGATGTATCAGCGTTTCTACGAGAATAAAATCCGATAAGCTCATACGCTCTTTGCGTCCTCATTTTTTTCTTTCGCTTTTTTCAAGATTGAAAACAGTACGTCCACATTTTCTTTTATTCGGGTGTGCTCTTGAGAATCAACTGAGCGGACAATATCATCGAGAAAGTCGTATCTTATTTTCGTAAAATCCTCAACCGCTGCTTCCTTATTGTCCGCAGTCCTGATTTTGTACTGCGTGCCATCCTTCTCAACTTTTGAGATATTGAGCTCTTGAAGGTCTTTGCCAAGAGCGTTCGCTATCGCTTGTATGTCGTGTCCTAATCCTATCAAACGATTGTTTAGGGATTGTTTATCACTAAACTTTTCAACCATCACAATCCTTGATTTCAAGACGAGCTCAAAATTGTAAGAGAGCAAGATATAAAACGATCTTAGGCGAGCGAGGTCAGTTGTATCGCTCATCATACTAACCAAAGAATCCTCCACAAAAGAAAGCCCAGTGGAAGCAACGCTCGTGAGAGCGTAAGCATATTTGTGCTTTTCTTGATTATTCATTTCCACGCTCTTTTTCCATTTTCTCGCCAAGTCCGACATGGTCGGAAGCCGCCTTTGCAAAAATAGCGTGCTCGACCAAATCAATTCCCTCTTTTTCATTTTCTGTCAAAACCTCTCTTATTTTTCCAAAAGTCCGTACAATTCTTGCGCTCTTGTCTATGTCAAAGACATCCAGAACCGCCTGTTCCGGTCCCGATATCTCTTTTTTTGCGGTTTTTCTGAAACTTCTCGTGCGTTCTTCGTGGTCAATCATTTCCGAGAGAAGTTTCTCTCTATCGGTTTCGACTCGAAGAATAAGCCACTTTTTATGGTCTTCCTCACTCATCTTCAACATCTGGTCATACGTTGGATTTCCGTTATTTTTCTCCATCACTTTTTTGATAAGCGGGTGAGGTTCTGTTGCTGTTTTGTTTTTTCGAAAATAGTAAAATGCAACTGCTACAATCGCGATCACTAGAAGCCATGCTGGTATATACATAGTTTTTTATTTTACAAAATAATCTAAAACAGAAAACAGGGATAAGTACATTAATTTCCAAAATCGTGTGTCGTAATTCAGTCATTTCCACCACGATCTGAAGCGGGGAATTACTCCCATTTCCGTATCCTCACGA
>DAIUCR010000071.1:0-2362 GCA_036846065.1 Patescibacteria group bacterium
GTCGCTCAGAGCATTAACAATAAAACAACCGCCCATAAAGGCGGTCGTTTTGTTGGATGCTCCGCATGTTGGACGATGTCCGAAGCGTGGCAACAAAAAATACCTAGTTTTGCTCGTTCATTTGTTTCACCCTCGCTTTCGCTTCCGCAAGTGGAGGGACATTCCATTTCGCGCGTTCTTCATCGGTAATTGCGGGGTCAACAGGATGAAGTTTCCATTTACTTTTTGCATCTTTCTTTATGAACTGGGTTCCATATCGTTGGGGCTTCCCCTGTTTAGAGAGCAGTCTATCCGTAGCCCCAGCGTAAAGCCATTTTGCCTTTTCATTCCCCATTGCGCATGCACGCTTTGCGTATCGTATAGCGAGTCGAGAATGCGAGATTGCGGGTCCGTGCTGATACAACATTCCGAGCGAGTAGTACTCTTCACTTGAAAGCTGTTTCCGTTTTGCAACAATCGCTCCAGCAAGTTTTCGCCTCACTCCATCTCTTTTTGTGATCAAATCAAAATCCTGAAGGAGTGCTGGATCGCGGCGATCTGCTTGATCTTCTTCGTAAAGCTGAGCTAGGGTTTTCATGAGGTTAAATATACCAGCCCAGCATTTGTATTGCGAGTACTAAAATTATTTATGTAAACAAAACCCCTCCAATTAGGAGGGGGTGCGCATATTTTGCGCGAGAGCTAATGCGATTCCTTGAGCAATGAGCATGCCCGTCATGCCTTGTACCCACGCCCATTGTCCATTGGCATTTATTTCTAAAAATACATAAGTGCCATCTTTCTTTTTAATCAAATCGATAGCACCAAATTCAAGACCGAGTTTTCTCACGACAGCAATACAGCGACGTTCACATTCTTCTTCGAGTTTAATCTGAGAGTGTGGCGCAGCGAGAAGGTCGCCTTTCCTCCAGTCAATTTTCGTTCCATCAGAAGCCTGAGAATCAATTTTTGCCGCAAAAAGTACATCTCCCACGACAGTAACTCTGATTTCATAATCCTTATCATGATAATTCTGAAAGATTCCAGGGCAAACACCAAGTGAGTCTCTTTGAGCATCATCAAGATTTTCATCTTCAAGAATAGTTGCATAGACGCACTGAGTAGCACCTGGATAGAGTGCTCCCCCATCGAATGCTTTATAAATAATCTTCTCGTACCGAGCCTTTAGCTGTCGAACGGAATCAAGCGAATTACTCATAACAGTGTCAGGAATAATGAATCCTTCTCTGCGCGCAATCTGAAGTTGCCTGAGTTTGTCTTTCGCACCCTCAATCGCAAGCGGATGATTTATCCAATAGCGTTCATCGAGCACTGCCCAAATGTTTCGCATGAGTTTAACCCACTCACCTTGTGCAAACTCTTTGTACTCACCTTCAACACAAAGATTATAAGGATAAGAACGGCGACGAAGATACACTGAGCCAACTTCTGACAAATCAAGCGTACGCGGATATGCAAGATGTTCAATCCTGCCCCCATCCACTCCAAGCTCAATCGCATACTCAGTGATTGCCTCTGTATTGAGTCGAAATACATCGACACCAAGATTACCAAGTTCACTGATGACAAGATCTGCGTGCGGGTCATCTTTTCTGGTAACAACAAGAACTTTTCCCATTTCTTTCTCCTTGTATAAAGCGACCAGGGTTTTTGCCCCGGTCTTTTTTGTTGAAGTACTGAATTAATGAGCTTCGTCCGAGCCGGAGTCTCCCTCGCTAGTACGGTAGGTTGTACCACCAAAGGTTGAGGACTTTCCGAGTTCACCCTGATCCCACATGCCACGCTGTTCGGCACGCGAATAGACCACATCGGGAGACGCCATGGGTGGCGGACTAACCGCGTGCTTGGCACCAAAAGGAACAATGTTTTTCTGCATAATTTTCTCCTTGCAGATATTCACCTTATGCAAAATGCATAAGATGGGCTTAAGCCAAATTTACTCCAAAACATGAGGTCGAGTAAGTCAACGCATATGAAATAAATTAGGTTCGAACCATGATACGTGGTGCACAAAAAATACCCTTATAAATAAGGGTATTTTTGATGGCTCCGGCGGTAGGATTCGAACCTACGACCAATGCGTTACACGTAAATCCATACTTTCGTAATGGCGTGGACTATATCATCACCCTCCTTTCGGGTGGGGTGCGAGGCGCTTCCCATTTATCTCGTATAAACAGTACTCCTTGCGGATAGTCTCTGAACCTTCAATGTAATTCCTTACAAAGCTTGGCTGCTGATCGCCCTCGGCATGAACCGTTAGGGTTTCCAGACAATTCACCTCGTTATCATTCCTTAGTTACCTAAGAAAGCTGCGTTTATCGCCACAGCGCACTGCTCTACCACTGAGCTACACCGGAAT
>DAIUCR010000072.1:0-2230 GCA_036846065.1 Patescibacteria group bacterium
GAATGCAACTTCCACTTCCTCTGTCGCAACATCAACCACGGCCACAACCTCAACCTCAACCTCAACCAATATCTTTAGCTCCATGCGTCTCTTCTCTCGCGCGATCGTACGCACACTTTCCTTTGGTATGCGCGGTGACGATGTGTGGCGTCTCCAAGATCGTCTTCGTCAAGACCCCGTCATCTATCCCGAAGGATACACGACCGGATACTTCGGACGCCTTACGGAGCGTGCTGTGCAACGTTTCCAGGTGAAGCACGATATTGTTGCGACGGGCACCCCCGCGACGACAGGGTATGGCGTCTTTGGCCCACGCACACGCGGTGTGCTCTTTACCGCACTCTCAATGATCAATACTGCGCCACCGCTTGCATCCTCCACTCCAAGTGTCGGAACAACAACACCTCGCGTGACGGTCTATCGTACACTCATGTTGGGTACTACGGGGCGCGATGTCGCAGAACTGCAGACCGCACTTGCGGAAGATCCGACACTTTATCCGGAGGGACTTGTTTCGGGATACTTTGGTTCCGCAACCGAGCGTGCCGTGAAGCGTTTCCAGGTGAAGCACGATATCGTTGCAACGGGGACACCGCAGGCGACAGGGTATGGAGTGTTTGGAGGGGAGACGAGGAGGGTGATGATGGAATCCTCTGTTGAGAATCTGGCCTCCACTTCTGCTGCAGGCTCTCCGTGGCAAGATCCTTTGTAGTCTGTTATTATACGAATATCTATGTGGGCCACACGCAGGCGGACAATTATCGTTCTTGTAGTGATCGCATTCTTTGCGCTCTTCTTCGTTCTGCCATACTGGTTACTTCATCAAGAGGTTCCTTCGTGTGTCGACAATAAACAAAATCAGGCTGAGGAGGGTGTGGATTGTGGTGGGCCGTGCGCTAACTTGTGTAAGGGTGCGGCAAAGGATATCAATGTTCTTTGGACAAAAGTGTTTGCTGTTCGTCCAGGGTCTTACGATATCGTTTCGTATAACGAAAATCCAAATTTTGACGTTGGAGCACCAAGCATCACGTATACCGCAAGACTCTATGATGCAAGTGGTGCAGTCATTGCCGAGCGGGAGGGGTCCACGTTCGCAGCTTCAAATGAACGCTTTGCGATATTCGAAGGAGGAATGTTGACGGGGGACAAAGTGCCGACAGGAGGAAGTATTGAAATAACACCAGGTTACCAATGGGTGACAGTGGACCGCCAACAAAAACTTTTCTCAGTGACCGATAAGGTTCTTGTCGGAAGTGATAAAAAACCAAAACTCACCGCGCTTCTTCATAATGAGATTCCCGAAATCGTTCGTGATATTGATGTGATGGCAATTATCTATGATAGTAAAGGTGAGGCGGTCGGTGTAAGTGATACGAAGATCGAACGTCTTGATGGCAATGGCAATGAGAACATCTTCTTTACTTGGCCGGCGCCATTCAATTATGTTGCTGAAACAGAAAAGTGCGAAACACCCGTTGATGTGATCTTGGGGCTCGATCGTTCGGGGAGTATGCGTGAAGAGAATAAACTTGAACAAGCAAAGCAGGCGGCGATGCAGTTCGTCGAGCGTCTTACTCCGGGAGACCAGGGTGCATATTTGTCTTTTGCGACAGAGGCTTCGCGGCCTATCGATCAGACGCTCACCAGTGAAGTCGATCGCTTGAAGCGTGCGATCGCGCGTACGGAGATTGGCTCAGATGGCATTCAGTATACGAATATCGGTGCGTCGATCAATGGTGCGGTGAATGAATTTGCATCGCTTCGCCGCAATACTGATGCGCGACCCGTCATGGTTCTTCTTACTGACGGTGCACCAACGAGACCTATCGATCCAAGTAATCAGCACAAAGATTATCCTGAAGAATATACTCGCTTGGCTGCGGAAAATGCAAAGAAAGAAGAGATCAATATCTATACGATCGGTCTTGGTTCCGATGTGAATAAAAAATTACTCCAGGAAATAGCTACGTCTCCCGAATATTATTATCAGGCTGCGTCCGGAGGGGAACTTGGTGCTATCTATCAGCAGATCGCATCGGCGATCTGCAAGAAGGGCCCCTCTGTCATCGAGATCATTCCTCGCGTAAACAATGTTACTCCAGCGCCTAAGGCACGTTGATTGGCTGCTTGTTGGCGCCACGATCCCCATCATGTGTGCGGGGCTTGTTTCGATGTATTCGTTCATCGACGTGAATAAATATTTTGAACGTCAGATCTTTTGGATCATTGC
>DAIUCR010000073.1:0-2140 GCA_036846065.1 Patescibacteria group bacterium
TCCCCTTATTCCTTACCAAAAAGCGACCCTTCTGGGTCGCTTTTTGGGACTCTGCATCAGGGGTGCCTACGCGAATTGAAATGGAACACTATTGAGTCCACGATCCTTCGCTGGAAGCATGCCTCATTGTTCCTTAATCTACCAACTCAAACGGTATAATACAAAACTCAAAATCAGTTTGCACATGTAGGAGACTATTTCTTTCCGTATGCGCGGACGATTTTGGTGATGGAAACGATTACAAGAACACCGTAAAGGATTGCGTAAATAAGACCATCAAATGCGGTATCCATTCCGAGATTCCCGCCACCGCTCCCCTTGTTGTTAAGCAGAAGTGTCACTACGATAATCACAGGCACCCACCAACGTGCGAAGTTCCACCATGCGCGGAAAATTTCCTCGCGCATTTTGTAGGTGAGGAGGGTGAGGAGGAAGATGGGAACAAGAGGAAAAAGGGCAAAAGCAAGAGGTTCACACCATTCTGCTTTCTTAAAATAAATTATATCGGGGTATCTTTCTCCGTTACCACCAGGAATAAACCCTCCGGAGTAGCTATCCTTCTCATTAGTTTCGTATGAACAAACTAATCCAAGTTTTGCTTCTCCAATTCCAAGAAAAACAAGAAGCATTAATGCCCCTACCCCCCCCAACAACACTATCTTCTTCACATTTATCTTTTTCATAGCTTCTATTTATTTTAGAAATTATACTTCTTCGACGTGAGCGTGCCGATGATGCAAGTGACCAGATAGGTACCGACGAGAGAATTATTTCCCACCTTTCAACATAGACCGCTTCCAGAGAATGAGAACTCCAGAAATGACCGTAAGAGCGACGGTACTCGCAAGCGCGACGACCGATTTCGTGATCGGAAGGAGCGACGGATCGTTGGCAGGAGCGAAAAGTACCAGGACAACCGTTGCACCAGTCCACCATAGTGCAAACTTAACCCATGTCTCAAATACTTCATCGCGCATGCGATAGGTGATAAGGGAGAAGAGAGAAAGAGGAAAGAAAATCAAGAGGGTGACACTGATATTCCCAATTTCAATCCAGTATCTCCAGCAAAAATCATGCGCATCGTAATCACAGGTCCCCTGAATAGTTCCTGCTAAAAAAAGAACGAGGGAAAAAGTTGAAGAAATAGCGAGTGTGTTTTTTTTTGTCACCCAATTTTTCATATGTTGTATTTTATCATATTTCAATATTTATCGTATCCCCACCACTACACTCTGCATCGTCCCATCTTCCAGCTTCACATAAATGCGATACCAATATCCTGTCGCAAGCCCCTTCGTACTCCAGTTGTAGATGTATTGCTGACTTGCGGCATCCCACTTGAACGTGGTGCCGCTCGTAGCAGGATCGGAATAGGTGGATTCGTCCACGGCGGCACTCATGGACGCACCCTTTTGCGGGGTGAGCCAGAGCGGAAGAGTTTGAGACTGCACTGGTGTTCCGCTCATATTTTTGAGCTGGAACTTCACGGGTACAGTTCCGCCACCCTTGAATACACTCATACTTTGCATGGGGTAGTATGCGGCGTCGTTGATGGGTTGGGAGAAACCACTCCACTTATACAAGATGGTGATAGTGCCGGTAGTGAAAGTGATGAAGTCGTATTTCGATGATGCGAGTGTGCCAACAGTACAGGTGATAGGATAACTGCCGACAGGACTGCTGCTTATGGCGGGAGTGGTACAGACCGGAGAGCCCGTCACGGTACTTGTAGTAGTGTCTCCACTTGCGAATCCAGAGAGCGTTGCGCTAAGGGCTGGGATGGTGGTGCCGAGTACGATCGTCTTGTTGTTTGCAGTAACGATAAGCGGGAGTTTGAGGACTGGAAGTGTAACAACGCCACCGACAATGGGAGTGAGATTGACGTCAGTTATTCCGTCACCGTTTTGATCGATGCGGAGCGGTGAAGAACTTGCAATACCTCCGTTTGCGAGAGTGTCGAAAGTGACAATCGTACTTGTGGATGATGGGATGGCGGCAAAAGTGGTCGTCGCAACAACGGTGTCTCCTTGTACTTCTTGAATTTCTAGCGAGAAGGAGCCTGATGCTTGTCCGTTCATGACGAGATGAAGGGTCGTGGAGGCGGGAGCACTGATGTACTTCACCTCGCCGAAGGTGCGAT
>DAIUCR010000074.1:0-2121 GCA_036846065.1 Patescibacteria group bacterium
AGACGCTCCGATTGCCAAGAATGACTTCGTGACTCCTCGCAGTCATCAGCACTGCAGTAATTATTTCTCCAATACAATCCATATGCAAAGCTCTTACGTATCTCCTCGTTCGGATCATCAAGCAATTCTATCGTGTACGGTAACGCATCATCAGAAAGAGTGGCGAGATATCGTGCATCAAGAAGTCCTGTCGACTGATAACGCTCGAGATTCTTCTTTGCAATGAATGCGTCGGGGTTCAGCATATTCATTCCAAAAAGAAAAATTACAACCATACAAAAGATACGAAAAGAAAACTCTGCATATGTTCTGCTCTTCCAAATGTGCACCGAAAGCAACATAAGTACGATACTGAGCCATATCATGAACACATGACTATAGAGACGTATCTCTGTAAAACCATAAGCATATTCATAAAGCGATAGGCGCACAAATGCAGATGCGAGTATGACGATCACCTGAAGCACAAGCACTCCACTCAGAATTTTGAATGACCGGAGGTGCGTACCATCACGCTTGATGATCTGTCTTTCGGTAAACAAGATGATCGCGAACGAAAGAACAGCGACCACTACCAATTGAAAGAATCCTTCACGAGCATACTCTGCATACGTGAGTCCTTCCGCAAGGAGGTGTGTTGCTCCACCAAAGAGGTAGGAAATTTGAAGGAGAATGAACGTAAGGAAAAGTGTGTTGATCGAGCCGAGGACTATCATGGTTTCGATCGCGCCAAGACCCCGGGTTTTTGCAGGTGATTCTGGTGCTGGGCTGACAGGTAATTTCTTGAACATGAAACCGAATCCACCAATAAAAAATGCGGTGACAATCGCACCAAGAAAGATCCGGCCCATCACGTCTTCTTCAAGTTCAAGCGTAAAAATACCTGAGAGAAGTTTTTCAAATCCCGCATCGGCAGATGAAAATAATGAGGCAAATACCAACAGCGCGATCGAAGCCATAATACTGCCACGTACGATCTCTTTCGTTCTCGCATTGCCATCAGAGACTTTTTTTATAGAAACGATCGCTGAAAAAGTTTCAAAGAATGGCCTGATGAAACGTAGCGGCAAAAAGAAGACCTTCAAGTAATCACTCAGAGCAAAAGAGCGGATACGCTTTCCCGTAAACATCATCACGACAACCAGCAAAAGAAGGAGACTTCCGAGGATATTAAAAAAGGTAAGCATCTCGCTTGCGCGAACAAATACCATGGATGAAAAGAATATCCCAGCCAGAATGATCGCATAATACTCGCGTAACAAAGGGCGAGAAAACACTCGTGCAAGCAATAACCCAATCATGGCAATGAGTGGCAAGAATAACGAATAGTTCAGCCCAAGATCTTGTCCGTAGAACAGTAAAACAAACACGATGCCCAGAATGAGCGATGCTATCCCAAGAAGAAGCACTTTGCTGTGTTCATGTAGTTTATCCATGTATATCATTACTAACTCCTCGTGAACCAATATTGTTGCATAAAAACGATATAATCAGGTTTCGAATTAACCCCAAGAGAGTAGTGAGATGCATTACGCCACATACCTCATAAAAATACCCTACTTATCCTATTTTTATTTTTCCACAATTTTTTCGTTGCTTTCACTTTCAGCAAGCCATGTGAGCGCCTCATCGCGCTCAGAAAAGATGCGCATATTTGTACGCCCCGTCAGCGCAAGAGTTGAGCGCACGACCATCGATACCCATGATGTCGCGCCAAACACCGCAGTCTTTGTCGCATATTGCTTGTTAAATTCCATGAGTTCACGAATGCGACTGATTATCGCAAGATCAAACTGCGCCATCTCCGTGACGTCAATAAGCGTGAGCACGTATCCATTATTGCTTACCGAAACATGCATCATCGCTGCCCTCACATCGCTCGCCCACCGTTCAAACTTCTCGGGAACGCCGAGTATGCTCATGGTGATATCACCACCCATTCTAAGGTAGATCATATTATTTTCTCCAACGCGACATTCAAGAATTAAGGGTTCAATACTGTTCGCTCCCGTGTCCATTCTCTTATTTTAAGGTAATTCCAACCCCGTGTACAGATAAGCGAGCACCCTGTTTCACGTATTGTCATTTATAAATACGCGAGGAAAACCAAAAACTAGGACA
>DAIUCR010000075.1:0-2021 GCA_036846065.1 Patescibacteria group bacterium
ACGCACTCACTGAAACATCCCTCTTTGGACACTCCCTGAAGATGCGTGCAGGACAAGTGCGGCAGATATCTTGATCAAGTAAGGCAATGATCTTTTTGACCGCCTCATTCTTTGATGAAAAAATGTTCACACGACCGATCTTCTCCATATAGCCAGAGCGCTCAAGCGTCTCATGAGTTTTTGTGCTCAAGTTTGTTATGAATAGGTCGCCACCCTGTCTCCGTCGAGCTTCTTGCTCATGCAAAAGCATATCTAGCCCCGCAAGATCAATGACAGGCATGCTATCAAGAACAAGGAGGAGATATTTTTCGTCGGGGTGCATATCCTTTAGGTGATGCAATTTCGCCTCAACCTCATTAACTGAACCGAAGAATAGCGCACCCTCGATGCGCACCACAGAAAGCTGTGGGCAACGCGGACCCTTTGCGCGCGTCGAGAAGCGTGGCTGATGATGTGCTGGGTCGGGAAGATACGTGAGGACCGCAGGCATTACAGAGCGATGGAGATAAAGGACAATGGAGAAAAACATTCCGACAAAAATAGCGAATTCAAGTTCAATGAAAAGTGTCGACAAAAAAGTAATAATGAGGAGACCAAATTCACGAGAACTTGCTTTCCATATCCCATGAATATGATGGAAATCAATAAGTCCCCACGCAACCAAAAATAGTACTGCCGCCATGACGGCGAGTGGAAGATATGCGGCGAGTGGAGAAATAAAGAGCACAATGATCACAAGCGCAATCGCGGCAAATACCGACGCAAGCGGTGTCTGTGCACCCGCCTCGTAATTCAAACCACTACGATTAAATGAGCCACTAGTGGGATAGGACGAGAAAAAGCTACCAAAGATATTCGAGAGTCCTTGCCCAACGAATTCGCGATTAACGTTGATACGATCACCGGAACGCAGTGCAATCGCCTGTGCGATCGCCGCCGCCTCCGTGAGCGCAAGAAGTGTCACTGCGAAGGCCGCAGATGCGAGGAGGGATATCGTCTTCATGTCAAGCATTGGAAACGACAATGGCGGAAGGGAGGCGGCGAGAGCTCCAACGGTCTTAAGTCCAGTGACCGCGGGAGTCAGAAAATGATTAAAAGCAAAACCCAGCAGACTTCCAACCAATATTGCAGGAATCATGTATGGCACCCTCTTGAAATGACGCCGGAATAAAACCCCAGTCAGAAGCGTCGTGAGTGCAACGAGTGTCACATATGGATTAATATTTTCCAGATGAGCAAAGAAGGTTACGATGGTCTCATAGAAAGAACTTCCCTGAGGAATAGAGATCCCAAAAAAATTCTTTATTTGACTTGATGCGATCAAGATCGCGGCGCCTGCAGTGAATCCGACGATCACAGTGTGTGAAATAAAATTAAGCAATGAACCAAGACGCATCCACCCCATAAGAAGCTCTATGACACCCACAAGAAACGAGAGTGTTATCGCAAGGCTAATGAACTCGGTTGTACCAGGAGTTGCGTATGGAAGCAAAGAGGCAAATACAACAAGGGATATTGCAGTTGTTGGGCCAGACACCAGATGTCGAGAAGAACCAAAGAGCGCTGCGATGATCGCGGGGACGATTGCTGCATAGATACCGTATTGTGGAGGCAATCCGGCGATGGTCGCAAACGCGACCGCCTGTGGAAGCACCGCAAATGCCCCAACAAGACCAGCAAGACTATCTTTGCGAAGCGTCTCTTTTGTTACTTTTTTCCTCCATTCCAAAAATGGGAAAATACGGTGCATGTGAACAGTAGGATATGAAAATGACATAACAATCGTAAGGTTAAACTCCTTTATTGTGGCATCATACTCCAACTTCCTATAATTTTCAAAAATCACATATTATGAAGATAACTCACACACAGAGAAAGCTCCATACGAAAATTCTCTTTTGAAACATCTATTGCTATACTGCTTTCAATGGATATATTTCATGCACTTATTCTTGGAGTTATTGAGGGAATCACCGAATTCCTCCCCATTTCTTCGACGGGACACCTCATTTTAGCAGGCG
>DAIUCR010000076.1:0-2004 GCA_036846065.1 Patescibacteria group bacterium
GTATTGAGGATCTTTATTATCGCACGATCACAAGCAAACAACTCCCCGTAAGTAATAGCGAGACATTCATCCTTAATAACGCTTCATCAACGGTTACGGTAAATACAATATCTTCATCAGAGAAGGAATTTTATTCAAATGGAGATGCCTCAAGTCGTGTACGCAAGATCTATATGAAAACATCAAAGACCGCCACCCCGATCTTTTATTACGGTGCTCAGGTGGGACGTGGAGGTATCGTTATGAATAATAATGCACGTGTTATTTCGACAGCGCTTGATGAGGGGAATGTATATTCAAACGGCGCGATCACGGGATCAAACGGTGCATACGTCACAGGAAGTGCGACGGTTGCTTCGGGTATTAGCGCAGACATAACCGCGTCATCGACCGTGTGCACGACGGAGAAAATTATTGGACAGACCGGTGGTGCACGCATGTATGCACAAAGTTTCTACATAAGTACTTCGTCACCAGACACGCTTGCGAAGGTCTCACTTCTTATGAGTCGTACGGGTAGTCCAGCCGCGGCGACGGTCTATATTACGACCGATAATGCGGGGAAGCCTTCGACGACATCGCTCGCATCGCAATCGCTCACAAACTCCATGGTGACGAGTGTTTCCCCGACAATCCCCTCCATGGTTAATGTTATTTTTACGTCCCCCCCAGCATTGTCTCCAAGTACGAAATACTGGATCGTACTCAGTTCACCAAATCACGCATCAAGGTATTATCGTTGGTGTGCAAATGGAGGGACTGGGACGTTGGGAGATTACACCAGTGGTGATGCGCGTACTTCAACAACTGCATGGACAACAAGTCCTGTGCCAACATGGACATCGGTGACGCCATCGGGCGCAGATATGGGCTTTAAGATATATCTTGGTGGGGGCGAGAGTTTGATCAATGGTGTTGATGTCTCTGAAACTGCTAAAGCTGATACAATCACCGGTTCCGATGTTGGAGGAGATGCCTATTATCAAACCATTAATGGTGGAACAACGATCGCCGGCACAGCACATGCGGGCTCTCCGACACCTCCAGAGATCGGTATGCCTATTTCTGCCTCGACTCTTACTGCATGGCAAGAGGAGGCTGCGACAGGAGGAACTATTACGGGTAATTGTGGGAGTAGTGGAGTTGCGGGGTGTAATACATTTCCACTCACGCTCGGACCGAAGAAAATTGTGGGTAATCTTACACTGGGAAACGGAGAGTCGCTCACGATATCGGGAACACTTTATGTGACAGGAAATATCACTCTTTCGAATAATAGTACTATTAGATGCGCCGTGTCATACCTTGCGAATAGTTGTAAACTTATTACATCTGGTTCAGCGGATATCAGTAATAATGGATTATTTTTTGGCTCCGGCACTCCAGGAAGTTTTGTCTTTCTGATCTCCTCAATAGCTGGTTGTCTCGGTCCAGGGACCACTGCGGGTACAGGTTGTGCTGCAAATAATAGCGGTATCAATCTTTATAATAATGTTGATGGTGCTCTGTTCTACACCACCAATTCAGCGATCTATATCAGCAATAATGCTGTAGTAAAAGCAGTCGTCGGATACAGGCTTGTGCTTGATAATAATGGCACGATACAGTACGACAGTCTTGTGCGAAATCTTACTTTAACTGCGGATGGTGGTGCGGGAGAAGGGGCAGCGTGGAATGTGAATCGGTGGAATGAGTACTAAGTACGTAGTATGACTTTTTGGAAAAACAGCAGGCAAGCCTGCTGTTTTTGTTTGTATGAGGCTGAGTTTTTTCTTTGGTGGTATGATGAGTAAAGTAAGTATCATCACTATAATATGAAGCAGTTTCAAAAATTCACGAGACAATATGGGGCAGCACTGCTACTTACGGTCTTTTTCTTTGTGGTCATCTCTGTGATCATTGTGCTTTCGGTGTCGACGGGAACAATAGCCGAACTGCGAACATATCGTACGCTCGTTAATTCGAAGTATTCGTACACAGTCTCTGAGGGTGTTAGTGAGGATA
>DAIUCR010000077.1:0-1983 GCA_036846065.1 Patescibacteria group bacterium
AGGAGTCATCGCCGATGAGATAAATATGTACGAAGATGTTCCCATGAGAAAAGTGAGTGATCTTTTCATGGAGGTACTTTATGGTGATCAACCCGTAGGTTGGAGTATTACAGGAAAGAAGGAGACGATCCGTACCTTTACGCAGAAAGATTTTCTCGAATACCGTAAGTCGCATTACGTACCAGAGGCAACAACGGTCGTCATTTCTGGAAACTTTGACGCAATAAAGGCAGAGCAATTCATCAAACAGAAGTTCAATGGTTTCCTCTCAGGAAAGAAGAAGGGAAAGAAGAAGGTGAATGATAAGCAGAATGCACCGCAGTTAAAACTTCAATACAAGGAATCAGATCAGACGCACCTCATTCTTGGATTTCGAAGTTTTCCGATCAAGCACAAAAATAACTCAGCCCTCATGGTGATGAGTGCGATACTTGGAGGAGGGATGAGTTCTCGTCTTTTTCAGAAGATCAGAAATGAGCTCGGACTTGGATATTATGTGCATGCATCAAATGACGCATACACTGACCATGGAGTATTTGCTGCGTCTGCGGGTGTCGATAATACTCGTATCGATGAGGTCATTCCCGCACTACTTGCTGAATTTGCGCGCTTGCGCGATGAATTGGTTTCCGATGAAGAGTTGCAGAAAGTAAAAGACATGATCGCGGGGCGTCTTGTTCTTGGACTTGAGTCGTCTGATGAGATGGGTCAGTTTTACGGATTTCAGCAAATTCTGAAGGGCGAGATGCTCGCTCCCGAAGAGATCATTAAAAAGATGAATGCCGTCACTGCGAAGGACATTCGCGCGCTTGCGAAGAAGCTATTCATCGTAAAGCATGTGAATCTGGCCATGATCGGTCCATGGAAAGATGAGCAGCGTTTTGAGCGCCTCCTCAAGATCTAGCGCGCCATAAAGCCATTTCTCTTCCATGTGCTTCCGTGTGGTGTTATGATGTGGAAGTGAATCCAAAAGAAGAAAACGAAATGGAGATGGTCATCTCCTCAGGTACGATCATCCGCATCATACTCATTGTCGGGCTTTTTGCTGTGCTGTGGTTCTTGCGTGACATCATTCTTGTTGTCCTCACTGCTGTGGTTCTTGCGTCTGCCATTGAGCCGATCATTCGCTTCTTTTCTCGACACAATATTCCACGCCTCCTTTCACTTGTGCTCGTGTATGCGTTCGGACTAGGTCTGCTTGGAGGAATATTCTATTTCTTTGTTCCTGCGATACTCGATGATGTGACGCGCCTCATTCGTCTTGTCCCAAATTATCTCGACATGACGACATTCTGGAATCCTCTTTCGGGTGGAAGTGTGACATCTCAGGCAACAAGTGCGATCGCGCCGATGTCGGCAAACATCGGACAGAGTGCCGCCGAAGGAGCAAACCTTCTTGACCTCTTTAAGGGCGGCATCGAAGAGGGTGGAGTACTTCATTCCTTCACGGTATTTTTCGGAGGATTTCTTTCTTTCGTGCTCGTCATCGTTCTTTCGTTTTATCTCGCAGCTCAAGAGCGCGGTATTGAAAACTTCTTGAGGCTTATTTCTCCGCACAAGTCACGCAGTTACGTTGTTGATCTTTGGAAACGTTCGCAAGCAAAGATCGGACTGTGGTTTCAGGGTCAGCTCTTACTCGGTGTACTCGTTGGAGTGTTGGCATTTCTCGGACTCTCTATTCTCGGGGTCTCTTCTCCGCTCTTTCTTGCGGTCACAATGGCGCTTTTCGAGATCATTCCGGTCTTTGGTCCAGTGCTCGCAGCGGTTCCAGGTATCATGATCGCATTTACTGAAGGTATGCGTTATGTCGAGCCGGGTGTTACCGCTGCCCTCTTTGTGGCCTTATTTTACTTCATTATCCAGCAGTTCGAGAGCCATCTCATCTATCCGCTTGTCGTGCGCAAGGTTATCGGCATTCCACCAGTACTCGTCATCCTTGCGCTCGTCATTGGTGCAAAAGTTGCGGGATTTCTTGGGATCATT
>DAIUCR010000078.1:0-1918 GCA_036846065.1 Patescibacteria group bacterium
CCTATCGCGGGGAGGCCGCGATGGTGGTCATGGACCTTGTGTCGGGGCTACGCTCATCGATGAGCTATCTTGGTGCCACGTCACTCAAGGAATTCTCAAAGAATGCGGAGTTCATTCGCATGACGGATTCGGGAAGAAGCGAAAGCGGCCCGCACGGCGTCAAATAGAACTTACGCACTCGGCGAACTTCTTCGTTAAAATCTTCCGTTCTTCCTTCAGTGTACTATGAGTACATCTCAGTCAAAACATCGATTTCGCCTTGAATTTCATCAGAGTGAGTAAGTCCTCGGTTGTACATAAAGAGAAAAAACGCCGACATGATGTCGGCGTTTTGATTTATTAGTTGCAGATCATATTGATTTTGCTTGCTTCAATTGTTTTTTGCGAAATCGGGCAAGGGAGTCCTTGAGATGAATTTGCTCAGCGATAGAAAGTCGCACAATCACTCCATTTTCGATAGAGACAAGCAGTGTGTCATTTGAATGAAATTGCGGGCCAAGTTGTGTGCCCCATACGCCGTGAGGTCGAGAGGGAATATTGGGATTGCCACGCGATTGAATTGCCTCGACAATGTTTTTTCCGAACTGTTTATCTTTTTCGATATCCCACATTGAATCATGTGAGAGTGCAAGAATAGTAAGCTGCCCCATCGAATCGCTCCTTAGTTAAGGAAAAGAGTTTCTCTGGGAACACTATGTAATATGTGGACCATAAAGTCAAAGCATAGTTATTTGCAGGCTTCGGTTTTTTCGTTATAGTCTAAGGAGAAGATTTGGTAGTTATATGTAGCGGGAGAAATCCTAAAAGGAGGAATCATGAGAGGACCAAGTTATTGGGCACATAGACTTGCGAAAGGGATGCACAATTTGAGTAATACCTCACCGATGTCTTTAAAAAATTATGAAGACGCGGTGCGATTTATCGCAAATAATAATGTAAATCACAGGTTCTTGAATGATGCTAATGAACACACAAAGCTTGTCGTTGAACTAATGGTTGATCACATAAAGGACGGTGATGAGGTGCTGATCTTCACAAGCACCCTTCCCGCATTTTATGATGTGGCACTGCAAAACCCGAAATGTAAGTTTCGAATCATCGTTGATAATATCGACGGGTTGAATGCAGTGAGGACCCTTCGTTCGGAAGTGTCTCGTCGTATTGATTGCAGGTTTGTCAGTGTTCCTGAGGGAAAACATTTTATTTCCTTAGGAAGTGCATATCGGATGACCGTCGACCATGATAGCGAGTCTCTTGCGGTCTCGAATTTTAATGAACCGGAAGCCGTCCAGCGACTGCAATCTCGTTTTGAGCGGATGTGGAAGTGTTCCGTTCCACGTATCGAATCGTCGCCTTGATTGGACATAACCCCCTCCATGGTTAAACATGGAGGGGTATTTTATTCATCATGCTAGAATAATAAAATGAAAAAGATGGTAAAGAAGAACGATGCAAAAATATTTGGAGGTACCAAGGCGCTCGTCATGGGCCTTGGGCTTCATGGGGGTGGGGTTGCGACAACGAAGTGGCTCGCGAAACATGGTGCGACAGTAACCGCAACCGACAAGCGAACAAAGGAGGTGCTCGCTCCATCGCTCAAGGCACTCGCAAAAATTTCTGCAACATTTGTACTTGGTGAACATCATAAAAAGGATTTTGAGCAGAATGACCTTATTGTCGTAAACCCCGGAGTTCCCCGCGAGAGTGAATACCTTGCGGTCGCACAAAAGGCAGGGAAGCGCATCGAGAATGACGCAAGTCTCTTTTTCCGCTTTACGGATAATCCGGTGATCGCGGTCACGGGTACAAGAGGAAAGACAACTACCACTCTTTGGATCGCGGAGTTGCTTAAGAAAAAATATCCACAGGTCTTACCATCGGGGAATACTCCCGAGAATGCATTTTTGAAAGAGTTTGA
>DAIUCR010000079.1:0-1701 GCA_036846065.1 Patescibacteria group bacterium
TTTTCTTCGGGTGGTAGTGTACCTCGACTGTCGTGCTCCCAGTTTTTATGAATGCAGTAAAAAACGAGAACAATTACGATTCACATTCACTATTCCAGTCTGCGCTGGTTTCTGGTTCTATCGATGATTCTCTTTATCCTTAATTCTGAGATATTCCCAGATGATTTTGAAGAGTGAGCCAAGAATGAAGACCGAGTAAAGCAGTCCAAGAACTGCGAACTCAAGCATTCCTGAAGGAAGACCTCCCCCACCCATTCCGCCGCCACCACGTCCATCAGGGATATTAAAAAGGAGCGTCACTACAACGATTACTGGTGCGAACCAACGTGCAAAGTTCCACCACGCGCGAAAGACTTTATCGTGCATGCGATATGTAAGGAGGGAGAGGAAAAGGAGAGAAATAGAAAGGAATCCACCAATCTGTCGAATGTATTCTGGGAAAATACTATTGTCTGCACAATATTTCATACCACCACTCCACTCAGCTACATTTTGACAGAAACCAAACACAAGAGGATTCTCTGAAACAAAAATAACAACAAGTGTAGCAAGTGTAGCTATTAAGAGATTTTTTTTTGTACTCATGATTTATGAATTATTGATAGTCTATATCGATTTTTCCCAGACTGGTAATGATTTTGATAATCCTCAATCCAAGTAGTAATTCTTTCCTGTCATTTTCTTCCATACTTTCCCCTTTAATTCTTGTCTCATTCTTCCTCGCATTATAGTGACCTTTAATCGTCAATGGTCCAACTATTGCCTTTTCTTCAAGTTCTTTAATATCTCCCTCCCCGTTAATAGACCATTCATATTGTAGCGTAGTCTTTGGAGTTTGGCTTCTTAAAACGCCATTATAACGAAGTTCTTGTATCTCGAGTTTTAGTGCGTGTTTTTCTTGTTTAAGTTTCCTGAAAATTATCTCAAGGGTATTCCCTGCTTCGTCAGTGACAAGAGAAGAAGTTGCGAAGATAAACACCGTTGTCTCTCCCTCCGCATCAATACCCTCAATGATAAGTTTCTTAGTACTCGCACTAAATGAAATACGTGCTTCGGGAGGAGTGGTGTCAAAAACGATCTCTTCGCCAATTTCTGACCTAAGAGTGAAGTCACTTGTCCCATCTCCATCATAATCAACGAAGAGTGGTGCGGCATTTTGAAGAGTACCATCAGTAAAGACCATTGCCGCCTTGGTGCTTACTGCTGAAGGAATGCCCGCGAGAGTACTCGAGGTAATGATCTGACCATCTGCATCAACTTCTTGAATGTCGAGCGTAAATGACCCATCGGCATAACCATCGAGGTGTAATGTTATTGGAATATTCCTGGGCACAGCGAGTACCTGAACATCGCCATACTGCTTCCATCTTCCTTCTGGAATATTAGAAGTTGTAGAACTCACCGTGTTGCCGAAGTTGTCGGTGACAGAAAGATGGAGGGGTGAATGGAGGATAAAGCGGAGACGGGGCTCGCTACCAAAATATGCGGGGGTTGAAGTGGAAATGAATTCGATGGCAGCACTTGTTTCTGTAATAATATTTTGCAGAAATGATTGAAGTTGTTGGACTTCTAAAATATCGGCGTGCTTGCGATTGACACCAAGGAAAGGATCATTATATTTTTCCAAATTCACCCACCACCTACTCACTCTCGGACTCGAAGTGCTCATCGCGAGCGCACTTGGCACAACCACCGTTCCGT
>DAIUCR010000080.1:0-1675 GCA_036846065.1 Patescibacteria group bacterium
CTACCATCGAAAAATCGACGTAGCGCATTTAACTTGTGTCAGCTAGAAAATCTTGGTGTTCAGGATACCGCCAGAAAACGCCCTTTGGAGAGGATCGAATATTTGAAAACTATCCCGTCGTCGGGATCGGAGTCGTGATAATAAAAGCAGTGCATTGTGAATTGAAAATTTGATCCAAAATCCTAGCGTGCCAAAAGCAACGAGCACGATGAGTGCGAAAAGAGCAAATACTGCATATTGCTGTGGCGGCAAGGTGGTGAACATGCTCTGCCACTCTTCGATATGCTCCGTGGGATTCATATTGCAAATCGACATTGAATGTCCACCGAAAAGACAGTTTGCTGTCGGCGAATTTGTCTCCAATCCCAGAACAAAACTTGACGTAGCAAAAAAGAATACGGCAATGACCGACAGTGCGACGAGAAATCTTATTGCGTTTTTAACTCCTGAAAACATATGGCTTCTTCGTTTTCGAACATGTGGATTCTAGCATTTTTAGCACACAAAGCAAAGTCACGGTCAGACGATAATAAGGCAAGTATATATCAAAACCTAAGTTTGCAAATTAATCACCTTGTTCTTGAGTAGGATTTTGCTCTTCAGACACCCTAGTAGTTCCCGCTTCTCAACATCCTGTCCCTCTCGTAGGACGTATTTCGCGTAATTGCGGATATCGATATCTTTGACCACAATCCTCTCTCTGATCCCGAGCACAAGCACGGATTTTCAATTGTGATATAATTCAATTATGAAACTCGGCATCATTCTTCAATCCAATAACCCCGAACATGTGTGGAATGCATTTCGTCTCGGGATCACGACACTCAAAGCTGGTGGTCAAGCGGAGGTTTTCTTGATGAGCGAGGGATCCGAGCTCGAAACGATCGCAGACACTGAGCATTTCGACATCTCGGTAAAGGTGGCGGAGTTCAAGGAGCTGAAGGGCGAGATCTTTGCCTGTGGCACGTGTCTGAAACTTCGGAATAAAGAAGAGAGTGGCATCTGTCCCGTTTCCACCATGCCTGACTTGCTCAAGATGATCGAGACATCGGATAAGGTCGTCACGTTTTGATCTTTGGTGAACATTGCAATCATTAACAACTAATTCACAAATTTATGATGGATTTTGGATACGGATATATGGGCGGGTTTGGTCCATTCTTTATGATTCTGTTTTGGGGACTCGTCATCTGGGGAATTATCTCTTTAGCGAGAGGAAGTTTCGGAGGTGGTCATGCGTGCGGGCATGATCATGGTGGCGTTGCTCACGAAAAATCTCCGCTTGATATTTTGAAAGAGCGGTACGCGAAAGGCGAGATCAACAAACAGGAGTTTGAGGAGAAGAAAAAAGATTTGGGGGTATAGATTACTATCAGCGCCACATTATGCTGCCCATACTAATTGGGCTATAAAATATCGAGATTACTCAATGCGATCACCTTGTTCTTGAGTAGTATTTTCCCCCTAAGACATCCCAATAGCTCGCGCTTTTCAACATCCTGCCCCTCTCGTAAAATGTATTTTGCGTAGTTGCGAATATCAATATCTCCAACTGAAATTTTTTCCTTGACGCCAAGCACTCCTTGTTGGAATTTTTTGACTCGCTCAACCTCAAACTTGAGCTTTTCCCTTATGCCAATTTCGTCAATGTCTATCTTGTCGATTAGCTCTGTAA
>DAIUCR010000081.1:0-1662 GCA_036846065.1 Patescibacteria group bacterium
CTTTCATGAGTGAATCGGTCTTGATGAGCTCAATATCTCCACGGAGATACTTCATGTAACTTGAATATCCACCACTTGCGAGATCGAGCACTTTCCCAGAGAGCTCCCCGCAATAGGAAGCGACTTGTTCGTTGAACAAGATCCTTGCGATTGTCTTTCCGCGAAATATTTGCGCAGTGAAATCTTTCATTTGAAGAATTTTTTAAGCTTTATGTATACGTCGATCGCACGAGAGACCTTGCCCCTAAACTGCGCCATCGACGTTGCTGAGTCGATCGAATTGCGACAGAGGAGGAAAACATCACTCTTTGGCGTCACCAAGCCCTCCTCGACCGTGACGGCGCCGTCCCAACCATTCTCTCTCAAATAGCCATCGACCACCATATTTACCCTTCCTTTAGGATAAGAGAATATCGCTGCACGTATCCCCGTGAGGCGCTCCACATCCAAAGAAGAATCGGCGACCTCCTTGATCGCAACTTCAAGAGGAGTGTCCTCGCGCAACGAAAGGTGTGTTTGCGTATGTGGCATGAATTCGATACTCCCCGCTTTCACCATCTCCGTTATCTGCGCCTTTGTGAGCATGGGTATGGTCACTCCATGCACATCGCGCTCACTTTCGACGAAATGAGTTGCCAAGAATATCGTCGCGGGAAAAGAGTATTTTTGAAGAAGCGGGAACGCGTCAGCGTAATTATCTCGATACCCATCATCAAAAGTAATGACGACACACTTGCTGATGTCTTTGTGTTTTTTTATACGCGCGATCAATTCCGAAAGCTTGATGACTGAATATTTCTCTCGTTTCAGATACGCCAACTGCTTTTCAAAAGTATAAGGAGAAACGCTAAAAAATAGCCCATTCTCTGAAACAGAATGATACATTAATATGCTTGCGCTTTTTTGCATACGCGAAGGAAAGAATCCGACCAATACAAAGAAAATATTCTTCAAAGTTGATTTCATGATTTTTTCTCAAGCACAAAAAAGTGATGATACTGACTTTCGAAGGGAATGAATTCTTTCGTGATCGTGAAATACTTCTCGAGTATCGCGCGAATCTTGCTTGGCGCATACCCTTTCTTCCCTATCTCCCAGTAATGCTGACCGTTGAAGCGATGCGGTTGTGCATACGGAATCTTTACCGAGAGCTTTATCGGGCGAAGAAATGGAACCTTGAGCATGAATTGTATCGGTGGACCAAAGTGCGGAAGACTAATGACCACATGTCTGCGAGAGACCCTCTTCATCTCACGAAGCGCTTTTTCGAATTCCTCAAAAGGAAGATGCTCAAGGACCTCGAATGCGCAGACCACATCATATGACGCATCAGCAAAAGGGAGCGCGGTGACACTTCCAACGATATCGGGATGAAGATCTTCGGCGATGTCGAGACTTGTGTACGGAATGGTTGTATTGCTCCTTATGTAATCACGCGTCACCCCATCCCCCACTCCGACCTCTAAGATATTCTGTGGGAAAAGACTGAGCATGGAATCGAGCTGATGATAGTAGCTCACCCATCTATCAGGATGAGAGTATGAATGAAAATTATAGGAATCCTTATCGACCTGTTTCATGAGATATTTTCTATTATACGTTGTATCAGCGTGGTTGCACTTCCCTTCTCCCTTACTGCGCGCACAAGGAATTCAGTGACCG
>DAIUCR010000082.1:0-1662 GCA_036846065.1 Patescibacteria group bacterium
CGGTCACTGAATTCCTTGTGCGCGCAGTAAGGGAGAAGGGAAGTGCAACCACGCTAATACAACGTATAATAGAAAATATCTCATGAAACAGGTCGATAAAGATTCCTATAATTTTCATTCCTACTCACATCCCGATAGATGGGTGAGCTACTATCATCAGCTCGATTCTGTACTCGGTCTTTCTCCTCACAATATCTTAGAGGTTGGAGTTGGGGATGGAGTAACTCGTGATTATATAAGGAGTAATACAACCATTCCGTACACCAGTATCGACATCGCCGAAGACCTCCATCCTGATATCGTTGGAAGTGTCACCGCGCTCCCTTTTGCTGATGCGTCATATGATGTGGTCTGCGCATTTGAGGTTCTCGAGCATCTTCCTTTCGAGGAATTCGAAAAAGCGCTTCGTGAGATGAAGAGGGTCTCTCGTAGGCATGTGGTCATTAGTCTTCCGCACTTTGGTCCGCCGGTACAATTCATGTTCAAGATCCCATTTTTCCGCGCGATAAAGTTTTCCGTAAAGATCCCTTATGCGCAACCCCATCGCTTCAATGGTCAGCATTATTGGGAGATAGGAAAGAAGGGATACGCGCCAAGCAAGATCCGTGCGATTCTCGAAAGGCATTTCACCATCACGAAAGAATTCATTCCCTTCGAAAGTCAGTATCATCACTTTTTTGTGCTTGAGAAAAAATCATGAAATCAACTTTGAAGAATATTTTCTTTGCATTGGCCGGACTCCTTCCTTTGCGTATGCAAAAAAGCGCAAGCGTATTGATGTATCATTCCGTTTCAGAGAATGGGTTATTTTTTAGCGTTTCTCCTCATGCTTTTGAAAAGCAATTGGCGTATCTGAAACGAGAGAAATATTCAGTCATCAAGCTTTCGGAGTTGATCGCGCGTATAAAAAAACACAAAGACATCAGCAGGTGCGTCGTTATCACTTTTGATGATGGGTATCGAGATAATTACACCGACGCGTTCCCGCTTCTTCAAAGATACTCTTTTCCTGCGACGATATTCTTGGCAACTCATTTCGTTGAAAGTGATCGCGACGTGCATGGAGTGACCATGCCCATGCTCACAAAGGCACAGATAACGGAGATGGTCGCGACGGGGAGTATTGAATTCATGCCACATACGCAAACACACCTTTCGTTGCGCGAGGACACTCCTCTTGAGGTTGCGATCAAGGAGGTCGTTGATTCTTCTTTGGATGTGGAGCGCCTCACGGGCGCGCGCGCGGCGATATTCTCTTATCCTAAAGGAAGGGTCAATGTGGCGGTCGATGGTTATTTGAGAGAGAATGGTTGGGATGGTGCGGTGACGGTCGAGGAGGGATTAGTGACGCCAAAGAGCGATATTTTCCTTCTCTGTCGCAATTCGGTCGACTCAGCAACGTCGATGGCACAGTTTAAGGGCAAGGTCTCTTGTGTGATCGATGTATACACAAAGCTTAAAAGATTCTTCAAATGAAAGATTTTACTGCACAAATATTTCGCGGAAAGACAATCGCAAGGATCTTGTTCAACGAGCAGGTTGTTTCCCATTGCGGGGAGCTTTCCGGGAAGGTGCTCGATCTCGCAAGTGGTGGGTACTCCAGTTATATGAAGTATCTCCGTGGAGATATTGAGCTCATCAAGACCGATTCACTCATGAAAG
>DAIUCR010000083.1:0-1604 GCA_036846065.1 Patescibacteria group bacterium
GTGCCCGTCTGACGCAGTGCCGCCTTTGCGTCATACCAATTCCAGGTGGGGTGAAGAAATCGGAGTACGGCCACAATACCCGCATTAGCTGCGGTCTGACAAGATAAATTTGCCGTACAAAAGATAGCGGGATTGAGTGTCCACTCCACTCCATAACTACTTGCATACCCCGACCCACCAGGAGCGATATAAAATGCTGGTGGACGTTGCGTTGCAGCCGTTGCGGGAATATTACTGAATGCATAGTTATACGCAAGATCATTTGAAGCATAAAGATTATATGTATAGACACTATCTCCGGGGTAGCCCGTCGCGGAGGTAGTGTATATCTGATATGGCCCCGCAGAAGGAACCAGGGCGCCAGTGTGATCGTAGCGCTGTGTTGTGGTATTAAGGGCATTCCCTGCGCTTGTATAAAATCCACCTCCCGTGTTCATGTTCGTACTGTGCACAATAAAGTCGGTGCCGATGTGCCCCGTACCCATGAGTAAGTCTATCGTACTGTTAATAGTGCTGTACGCATGCCTTGAGTCAGATAATATCTTGACCGACGTCGTTGCGGCGGCGCCACTTACGTCAATACTCAAAAACATCCCCACAAAAAGCAGCCCTGCTACGAATTTATTCACGCGCTTTGCGCCTTGAAATACGGGATTCTTAGCCATAATTCTTCATTACAGTATATCACGCTACCCGCATGAACACCCGCTTAATTACCCACAATAATTCAGATATTAGAGGTCAGACACAAGAGGCTCTAGATCTACGGGGGCATCGATGGTCGACTCTTCTTCGGAAGACGCTGGAGTAGATATTTCAATCGTCTCCGCCATCTCTTCTGGCGCAAGATCAGTGACCGCATCACTTGTCGTCGCTGTACTCACCACAGAAGAAACTTCAACAATCGTTTCCTCTGCCGAAGAAACAGTGTTTACACTCCCCACTCCCGCGACTTGGTTGTTCTGCAACAACTGATCAAGTTCAGATTTTGTGATACATGTCTCCCCTTCAGTACTATCGCCAACACAAAGTGTCTTTGTGTGTACACGATTTGCAATGAAGTCCCCTATCCCATTTCCCGCATCAGCAAACCACTCAGTGAGACGGTCAAAGAAGCGACCCGCGAAGGTGCGCGTATCGGTAGTATCGGAGAGTGGTGCGGTCGACGAAGCGATACTCTCAAGGTTGAGATTGAGGTCTTGGAGTCCTTGGAGGGTGAGAATAGGGAGCATGGAGTAGTTCACGCCAAGGTAGCCGTTTGAGGTGGTGGCGACCATGTCGGGGAATATCTGTGCAACGTTCTGCGCAATGAGGCCGTAGTTCTGTGTGGTGGTGGAGTTCTGAAGTTCCGTGCCGGCAATGTCATTCCAGTAGAAGGTGGAGGGAGTGAGCAAGGAGAGTTTGGTGAGCGTGTTGCCAATAGGAGTGATGTTCGTCTTTAAGCGTTCGTCAGAAGCACAAGTACCGACAAGTGCCGTACCGGCGAAGTTCTCGAGACAGCCGTTCGTGCTTGAGGTACCAACACGGATGTCACCGATCACTTGGAGAGCTTTGGCGGGAGTGGTGGTGCCGATACCGACGGAGCCGCCGAAGTATGATTTGGC
>DAIUCR010000084.1:0-1582 GCA_036846065.1 Patescibacteria group bacterium
GGAAGGAGAGAAAGCCATTTAAGATCATTAATCCAAATATGCCCAAATAGCTGAATCCCAATATAACGCTTTCGATGTCGATCATGAGTATCCATTATAGCAGACGAATCAGAACTGCTTTAGTGATACCCTGTTCCTGACTAATAGTAGAGAATATTTGCACAAATCGTGCTTTCCACTAGTATGAAATCAGCGTTCATTCATAGCCTCGTTACTGAGGTGCTGTTCCTTATTTTTTGGAGGTGTTTGATGAAGAAAATCATTTTCGGATTCTTTGAGCGACTTTTTCGTTATAACCGTGCACCCGATGCTCCTCATCGAGAATCGGATGCCGACCTTAGCCCCGAGATGATGCGCGTCATGATCGCGTTCATGCGTAGAGATGAACGTTCCGTAAAAAGTAAGCTACGCTGGAGGAGGTTTGCATTTTTACTCTTCATCACATTCTCGTTGTTTGCTTGGATGAAGTGGCAAGAGCAGGTGAGTAAGGACTTACTCATTGACCAAAAGCCCTTTCGCACGATGTCGGTCACCGGTTCCGGTTGGAGTACTGCGCACGTTGCAGTGATACCTATTCGTGGGTCTATCGAAGGTGATCCACTTGGACCCGCGGAGGTTACAAATACTCCGCGTTATCTTCATGACACGCTTGATCTTGCAAGAAAGGAAAGCAATCTTGCCGCTGTTGTCATCTATATCGAAAGCACGGGCGGCGATATGTATGCGAGTACTGAGTCATATCGCCTCGTCCATAACTTTGCGAAGAAGGCGAAGATCCCCGTCTATGCATATGTTCCAAGGCAAGCCCATTCTGGTGCGTACTATATCGCTCTTGGCACAGGAGAGATCATTGCGGATCCCGTCGCGGAGATCGGGAATATCGGCGTCATTGTGAATCGATTGAATACGCATGGTTTTGGTCGACGACTCGGCATCCAGATGGAGAGCATCAAGACCGGTCAACATAAGGATGCGGGTGCGCAGTGGAAGCGTCCAAGTGCCGCAGATCGTGCGATCGATCAACGTGCTATCGATGTCATGTTCGAACATTTCCTTCAGGCAATCGCAACCAGTCGGTCGCGGTATTCACTTGAAGAGCTTAAGGTTGAGGCAAAAAAACGTGGCGGGGTGACAAGCGGGGCATGGTTCGTTGCGCGTGACGCAGAAGAGAAAGGGCTTATCGATAAAACGATGACCTTTGAAGAGTTCCTTGTTTATGTCGTAAAAAATATCGCAAAGAATGACAAGCGAAAATTTTACAATGCGGAGTTCGTAAAATACGACGAGAAACTTTCGATCCTTGATGATTGGAAATCGCATTTTAATAGATCGCAAATATCCGCATCTGCATCGAAAGAAACTGCGAAGGGAGATATCGGCGCGTGCGTGCTTGCGACGAGCGTTCTTGAGCAGGTCTTTTCTTCTGGTGATTAAAAAAAATTACCCCACACGAAAGTGTGGGGTTTTCTTTTTTTGCCTAATAGAGCGCACTGACGCTTCCTCCAGGGAACGACTCAATAATGATCTTTGCGAGTGTCTCTTTTATGGAAATGACCGTGAGCCAATCTTTGTTTGCTTCACA
>DAIUCR010000085.1:0-1516 GCA_036846065.1 Patescibacteria group bacterium
TATACAAGCCATTTGAATTGATTATTACGTCGCAAAAGATATATTGTGCGACGTTGTTTCTTTTAAGCACCAAAGCGCTAAAACCTCATTCCCTTTCTTATTGAGGTCAGCATCACAAAAAGAGCATCAGACGTATACCAATCATCTGATGCTCATCAAAGTTTACAATAATTAGATGCTCTTATTCCTTCGCTTCTGGAGTGACAGCAAATTCTTCTTTCATATACGGACGAGATAATGCCAATATCTCTTCATAGGTTTCTGCGAGCATTTCAGCCTGAGCTTGCGCTCTCAACAAAAGAGCTGCAAGTTTCACTCGACCCCTCTTTGTATCCCCTTTTATCTCTTGCTCAAGCTCTTTTGCGAGTGCATGAAAAATAAATGGTTGCTGATCATACCGAAGCGCTCCGATAGCAGCGCCAAGTAGCGTACTCGAATGAAGTGCGGAAGATGGTATGCGAACCAAGTGCATTTTTGTAGTCATAGAACAAACCCCCCAATGAGTATTGCCTATTTTGAGAATAGCCCGGAAGCACTCCTTTTGTCCATGGGGGCATTTTTTACTTTACGAGGTTTTTTAAAGATCTTCTGAGATCTCGCCCCCTGTTGAAAAATCAAATCTTGCGAGTGTGTTATAGGTTGATCCAGTCTGTGTCATTTTTGACTCCATAAGACACATCTGTGTGATCTCCATAGATTCTCTTTCGTGACCTACGCTTCTCAGTTCTGGGAGCACCTTCGGTTTTGCTTCTTTATTGAAACGCGCAAGTGTCACATGAGGAATTGGCTTTAGAGTTTCCAGCTTCCCGAGAATATACGAAAGCTCTTCGATGGCGCGACCAGCAAGAACTCCGTAGTTAATGTCATCCTTCCACCTTGCCCATATCATTGATGGAGACTTGCCTTCGGGGCCGTACTCAACACCCTTAAATTCAAGAGAAAATGGCCGCTGGATAGATGCTATCTCAGAAAGTGCATCGGTTATTTCGGAAATAAGATCTTCCTCTACGGCACCAAGAAATACAAGGGTCATATGTAAATTCTCTTTTGTCGTCCACTTCGTAAACTCATCACCTGTATGTGACTCCTGATATTTCACGAACACATCACTCCATTTTTCTGAAATAGGAAACGCAACGAAAAGAAGTTTGCTCATAAGGTAAGTAAATTATTTAATATGTAGTTTTTGTCGGGCTAGGCAGAATCGAACTGCCGCCGCATGCACCCCATGCATGTAGACTACCACTATCCGATAGCCCGAAAATCTTTTATCAACTTTATACCAATATCCACATTCGTGCATGCACACTAATGACGGCATGTAGACTAGCCACTATGAAGGTAGCCCGAAAATCTTTTATCAACTTTATACCAATATCCACATTCGTGCATGCACACTAATGATGGCATGTAGACTAACCACCATAAGGTAGCCCGAAATATTGTTGCAGACTGTGCAGTCATCCGAACAAAGTGGAGTATAACAAAAAATAAAGAAATTGCGAAAAACTCACCA
>DAIUCR010000086.1:0-1486 GCA_036846065.1 Patescibacteria group bacterium
AAGATCATTATGTAGAGAAAGAGCTTTATTGGGGTAGATTCGTCCGTGAGATCACCCTTCCATTTGAGATAGACCCTGAGGGAGCCGAAGCTGTTGAGAAATACGGATTACTCATCATCCGCCTTCCTCGTCTCGACAAAAGCAGGTCTCAGAAACTCAAAGTAAAATCGATTTAAAAAGAACACCTCCCGCGCGGGAGGTGTTTTGCTCTAGACTACGCAGGGGATATCAATCGATCAACCAGATCAATCCCCGCATCAAGAGAAGGGACAATGAGCGACGAAGCCTTGCGAAGCATGGGATGCTGGTGAATATTATCTTTTTCCATGACCACAACAACGGGTTTTCGGAGCATATGCGCCCAAGATATTTCCATCACCGTACCAATGGACACACGAGTTGCCTCAAGAAAATTCACAAGAAGAGCGTCTGCGCGATGAACGTCAAAGAAATCGCGCGTCATAATCCCATCCTCGGTAGACATTGGGTGGAGCTCAGGATACTGCTCTTTGAGATTTTCTTCTTTAGGAAGGTAATCCTTGCCGCGAAGTGGAGACACTCCGACAATATGCGGAGGCAGACGGTCGATCACGTACTGCCTCCAATCAGTGGCGCTCTCATATGCGAGCCCCGTGATCGGACCAGCAAGGTAAGCAAGGAATTGCCTTTGAATGATTTGTTTTTTCACGGGAGTTTCCCTCAACAATAGATCTAAAAGAAGATTAGCACAGGAGTCGCAGAAAGCAATTGCAAGACAAAAAAACACAGCCAGAAGCTGTGATTTTTTATGGTGCCGAGGACCAGGGTTGAACTGGTGACCCCTCGCTCTTCAGGCGAATGCTCTACCAACTGAGCTACCTCGGCAGTACAAAGAAAGATACACTATTTACTAAACTTTTTCAAGAATCCCACGAAAATCACTGGGGAGTGCTGCGCCTTGAGCCTGTACCGTATCAAGTGTCTTCATGATCGACTGATATGTACTCAGGTATTTTTCAAAATATGGCTGAAGATAATAATAGGACCACCCCATCACACCAAGGATGATGAGCCAATAAATAATAGAGAATACTTGGCTCCAGATCATACGGCGATGCATGCTTCGCAAGATGCGGTTATTCTCCTTTGTCAGCTCTAAGAGAGTATTGAGTTTATCGTGCTCAGAATCCATATTCATCATGCGCTTATTATACCCAAAAATAAAAAGAAAGAATACTTGAAAATGTGCCCCTAAGAGGAATCGGTCACGAGTTACTAAGTGTGCTCAGGCGAATACGCCTTGTGCGCACTAAGTGCACCACAAGAGTACTTCATTTTTCTAAGATGGAGTACCATCAAGAAAAATTGGTCGCTCTCGACCCCGAGCCGCACATGCTGCACTTCCAAATTTCTAACTCGCTCTCGCTCATAAGAAATTTCAGGTCGCTCGGGTCCCTCACAAAAGCCTCGGGATGCCTCCGTCTTTCGATTCCTCACGTAAGACGCG
>DAIUCR010000087.1:0-1464 GCA_036846065.1 Patescibacteria group bacterium
ACTTTGGCTTGAGCGCTAAAAGCTGGAGAACTTCGGATTGTTTCTTTTCCCCACCCGAAAGACCCTTGTTCACATGCTTCTTTAGGAATGTTGGATCAATACCAAATTCATTCGCACGTGCTTCTGTCATCTTATAGAACTCAAGTGGAGTTTCTTTTCCATCCTTCAATTCTTTGTACGCACGATGAAGAAAGTTTGTAAGTGTCACACCCGCGATCTCCGGTAGATGCTGAAGAGACAGGAAAAGCCCCGCCTTTGCCTTCTTCTCGGTTGGAAGTTCGGTAATATTCTCACCATCCAAAAGCATCACGCCACCGTTTAAAACATACTTCGGGTGCCCCATAATAGCGTTCAAGAGAGATGATTTTCCTGAGCCATTCGGTCCCATAAGTACATGAAGTTCACCACTTTCGATTGAAAGTGACATATCAGAGACAACATTCTTCCCTCCCGTACTCACGGTGAAGTTTTTTATATCGAGATGTGACATAGTGTAGGCCGTATTAGACATGAAAAATACTTATTTAGCAAGTGCCTCGCGAAGTGTTGAGAGCGTAAGAAGTGCGCACTTCTCGCGTTGCGGAGATATTTCCACGCCATAAAGCTCGTACATATCTTGTGGCGAAAACTGCAGGAGTTGCTCCTTCGTCATGCCTTTTATCTTATCGGTCATCATCGATGCGCCAGATTGTGAGATAGCACAACCAAATCCCTCAAAAGACACATCAGCAAGTTCTCCACTTGCCCCCCACTTCAAATATAGAACAAGGTCATCGCCACACGACGCATTCTCTCCCCTTTGTATAATATCCGCATCCTCCATCAGCCGCCTGTTATGCGGATGTTTGTAATGATCGAGAATATGTTCTTGATAGAGCGGGTCCATAATGATAAGTAAGGTATAAAAAACCTTACATATAAGAAATAGCTTCTGTGAAACTTATCCAAAAAGACATGGCAAGTACCCATGGGGATAGTAAAGCGAGCATTAAGCAAAAATATTTTATCTTCTTCACTGATGCATCGCGGAGTGTAAAATACAATAATGCGACAATGCCCAGAACAAAAAGAGGAAGCATCGCAATAGAATCAATTACATCAGTTAAAAAATAAAATGCGACTATTGAGGGAACTATGTAGTCTAAGTACTCATGACCTTTATGGATAATTAAACCAATCACAGAGAGTACTAATACGAAAAACACAAAATACAATGACACAGATTCTGGCGCCGGCACTACCAAAGGAGTACCTATGATAAATAATATAATTGAATAAATACCGAACCGTGAACCCGAAACTATATCTTTTTTGAATAAATTTTCCATAAATAATTTTAACTAAATAATTCCTTTGCTTTCCTTACTCCTTCAATCAATGCATCAACATCTTCCTTTGTATTATAGACGTGCAAACTCGCGCGTGTTGTTGCCGCAACACCAAGCTCGGAAAGATACGGGATAG
>DAIUCR010000088.1:0-1447 GCA_036846065.1 Patescibacteria group bacterium
AAAGCGCTCCCACTTGAATATGCAGTGGAGCTAAATAAATTGATCGAACTCGAGATGGAGGGAAGTGTGGGGTAAAAATATATGGAAAAAGATACAACAGACATCATCGTCGATATTTCAAAAGAGCTCAGTGAACCTGAGTGGCTCTTGTCTTTTCGTGAAGAGAGGTTAAAGAGTGCGCTCGCGCTTCCGTCGTCTGTTCAATATGGTCTTGGGATCGCAGGACTCGCTCCGGAAGAAGGAGTGTTATTTGAAGGCTCTCCGGAGTATTCCGTTGACGCATCGAAGGGTGTCGAAATCTACACATGGAAAGAGGCGGTCACTCAAGAAGAAATCGTTCCGTATCTCGAGCGTTTGATGCAAAGCGAATTGTATCCAAAAAGTGAAACACAGGGAGAGGCTTACGCATCCGCGCTATTTCGTTCGGGAATCGTACTTTACGCCCAGCCAAGTATGGATGAGAGTGGTGTACTTAAGGAGGAGAAATGCACGCTCACGACAACGCTTATGTCAGGGGCGGGAGCGGATGTTATGGTCGTCATCGTGAAGGAAGGAGCAAAACTTTTCATTGAGAATATTTATAAGGGTGATGGTGGCACACTTGCACGCACACTCGTGGTGCTCGGTGAGAATGATACGCATGTGACTGTTGTGGAAAAGAACAGTGAGTCAAAGGACGGAGAAATATTCCTGACAAAAAAAGCCCTCGTTGCACATCATGGCACTGTCGTGTGGAGGGAGTTTTTTGCAGGAAACATGCTTGTGAAGTCACACACCGACAGCGTGCTTATCGGAGAAGGCTCGCGCGCAGATATGTTCCAGGGATTCATTCCTCAGATGGGCGCACGTCATGACATCTCTGCGTCAGTGCGACACGTTGCATCGCATACATACTCACATATCCGTGCGGCGGGAATCGGACTTGATAAAACAAAGACCGTCTATCGCGGACTGATCGACATGAAGCATGGCGTTGAGTCTGTAACGGGTGCACAAGAGGGAAAATTCATTGTTATCTCTCCATCATCTGAGGTCGATGCAATACCGTCGCTCGACATTGCAAGCAATAGCGTGCAATGCACACACAAACTTTCCGTTGACTATGTTCATGAGGGAGATATTTTTTATCCAAAACTACGAGGTTTCTCGGACGAAGAAAGCAAAAGACTTTTTATTGAAGGTCATTTTGCCGATGTCTTTGCAGGAGAAGAAAATGAGGAGATAATGAATAATATACGCCGTACGCTTTCGTCCAGTGAATCTTTATAATTATGTCCTCACTTGATATCCAAAAAATTCGCAATGATTTCCCTCAGCTTGATGGTGCTGAATATCATTATCTCGATTCATCTGCGACTTCGCTTACGCCTCGCTTGGTGCTTGATTCTGTGATCAAGTATTACACTCATGACCGTGCAAGTGTGCACCGCGCTCTTTTTGCAGAGGC
>DAIUCR010000089.1:0-1434 GCA_036846065.1 Patescibacteria group bacterium
TGAGCGTTATCAATTTGAGTGCGAGCAAGAATCGCGCAGAGATCATTGCATTAGATTATCATCAAAAGTGATTTGCTTCGAGGGTTCCATTCTCGAAAGCATGAGAAATACTATCGTTTGTGGATAGAAAACGTTAAAATAGTGCGTATGAAAGGCTTCTTGTTTATTGTGGTCCAATTTCTGTTCCTGTTTTCATGTATTGGTGTTGCTCATGCGCAAGAAATTGCTCTTGATAATGTCGTGACGCAAAAAGCAGAAGTTATTGAGATTTTGGAGCAAGAAATGATAAAAATTCCCGGTACAGATACTCCCGGTATCGTACAGTCGATCAAAGTAAGATTTCTCGAGGGGGCTGATATTGGAAAAGTGGCTACTATTGATAATGATTACACTGCACTTGCGCTGGGAGAGGTTGTGTATGTGACCCATACGACAAATGAGATTGATGATACGGACTATTATTTTGTTGCCGAGGTGTACCGATTGCCAGCCCTTTACGTACTTATCGGCCTCTTTGTGTTCTGTGTACTGCTCTTTGGTGGCAAGCAGGGTGCGCGAGGACTTTTGTCTCTGGTTGGCAGTCTGTTCATTATTCTCTATGTGCTCATTCCTGCGATCATACAAGGGTATCCAGCACTTTTAGTGAGTATTGGAATTTCCTCACTCATCATTGTTGTTGGTTCGTATATTACTCACGGGTTCAATCGCACAACAACATCGGCGGTGATAGGGATGATCGTCACGATCATTATTACGGGATTTTTGGCGTATCTTTCCGTAAAGTATACACACTTAACAGGTATGCATAATGAAGAGTCCGTCTATCTTAATTTTAATACGAATGGAGTAATTAATTTAACTGGTCTTTTGCTTGGAGGGATCATGATTGGTCTTCTTGGTGTACTTTATGATGTTGCTATTGGGCAAGCGGTCGCAGTAGAAGAATTAACTACCGCAGCACCTCATCTCTCTCGTGGGGAACTTTATAAACGAGCCTTGCGTATTGGACGGGAACACATTGGAGCACTGGTGAACATGCTCGCAATTGCATATGTTGGTGTCTCACTCACACTGTTACTTCTGTACTCTACCTCGGAATCAGATTGGAGTATGATGTTGAACCGTGAAATATTCGCAACAGAGGTCGTGCGCATTATGGTTGGGAGTATTGGAGTGATCTTGGCTGTACCCATCACCACGCTTATTTCCGTACTAAGAATCAAGAGTTAGTCGAGTGTTTGCTTGCTATAAAAAATCCTATAGTGGTTTTTCAAAATAAGAATTTCTTAAAAACATCACAAAGCTTTTCAAGTCCCTCCGCAAACATTGTTTGCTCTCCAGCACATAAAAAATCGCCCATATGGGCTGATTTTTAAAAGTGTGCCGGAGGAGGGACTTGAACCCTCACCCCTTGCGAGACACGATTTTGAGTCG
>DAIUCR010000090.1:0-1427 GCA_036846065.1 Patescibacteria group bacterium
GGAGAAGACGCGTACGGTTGTGGTGGTTGAACCACAAGTTTGTGTTGCGCCTCTTGATGTGATGATCGTTATTGATCGTTCGGGGAGTATGACCGATGATGGAAACCCACAGCTTCCTCTCACGAAGGCGAAGGCTGCCGCAACGGCATTTGTCGGAACACTTTCGACAACGACCGATCGTGCTGGAGTTGTCTCTTACAATGAGACCGCAACACTCAATCGCGCGCTCACTTCAAACTTTACTGCCGTAAAATCGAGCATCGCTGGACTCACCTCTGGTGGCGCGACAAATATCGGTGACGCATTCAAGAAGGCAACAGCAGAGATGACAACAAACGGTCGCCCTTCCGCAAAGCACATCATTATCCTTCTTTCTGACGGATTGCCGAATGTGCCAACAAATGTTGCGTCAGGAACTGCGTACGCGCTTTCACAGGCAACGATCGCAAAGGCGAAGGGATACGTTGTCTACACGATCGGTCTTGGAACTGATGTGAATCCTGCTCTTATGGAGCAGTTGGCAACAACTCCCGATGATTACTACTTTGCACCAACACCTGCCGAGCTCGATGCGATCTATCGCACTATTGCTGCAGAAGAATGCAGTCGCGTGCCAGGAACTATCTCTGGTAAAAAGATAAATGACCGAGAGGGAAATGGAGTCATTGATGGCAATGACGTTGGTATTGCAAACTGGCAGATTACCCTCACTTCTGTTGGAGATAACAACGCCACATCCCGCCTTGCAACAACGAACTCAAGCGGCGAATTCATATTTGGTGATGTTTTTTCAGGGACATATGCACTCTGTGAAGTAGCGAAGAGTGGATGGACACAAACGGCACCTGCGACAACAACAGCAAATGGTTGCTATCAGATCGAGGTCACTCCTGGTGCGCAGATCACGGGAAAGAATTTCTTGAATACGGAAACGATCAAGCCACAGTGCTCCGATGGAAGGGATAACGATGGCGACGGAAAGATCGACTACCCCGCAGATACCGGATGCGACAGCTCTCTTGATAACGACGAGAACAATCCTCCCGCGATCACAGTCCTTGGCGACAACCCATTCACACTTACCGTGGGTTCGACATTCACCGACCCTGGTGCAACTGCATCAGATCCTGAGGATGGAAATATTACTGCAAATATCGTAAAAACTGGTACTGTCGATACAGCAAATGTCGGCACCTACACCATTACGTATAACGTAAAGGACAGTAAGGGACTTACTGCACCAACCAAGACACGTACGGTCATTGTGACTTCACAGTGTTCCGACGGAAGGGACAACGATGGTGACACCAAGATCGACATGGCTGATACGGGCTGCGTCAATCCAAACGATAATGACGAGAACAACAAGCCAGTCATCACAGTCCTTGGCGCGAATCCTCTTTCGCTCACCTTGGGTGACCTCTTCA
>DAIUCR010000091.1:0-1315 GCA_036846065.1 Patescibacteria group bacterium
GAGCGTAGCCCCGACACAAGGTCCATGACCACCATCGCGGCCTCCCCGCGATAGGGCACTCGTCCCGATGCTCCCTCGGGTGAACGGAAGAATCCATCCGTGCCCCCATCGACTTCGATCTTCTCGCGTGTCGCATCGTACGACGCCATGCCACGATAGTATTTATACGCAACACCACGATCAAGAATATATTCCCCGGGTGACTCTTTGCATCCCGCAAGCAAATTCCCTATCATCGCCGTGTTCGCCCCTGCCGCCATCGCTTTTGAAAAGTCCCCCGAATTCTTTATTCCCCCATCGGCGATGAATGGTACATCGAGTTTCTTTGCCGCCTCGGCGATATCGAGAATTGCCGTCAATTGCGGGACGCCAACACCCGTCACGATGCGTGTCGTACACGCTGCCCCTGGACCAATGCCCACCTTGAGCCCATCTGCTCCCGCTTTCACAAGGTCACGCGCCGCTTCGGGCGTTGCGATGTTACCCGCAATGATCTCTATCTTTGTTCCAAAAGTTTTTCGCAGCAACTGCGTCGTCTCGATCGCTCGCAAGTTATGCCCATGTGCAATATCAACAACAATGACATCTGCGCCTGCTTTAAGTAGTGCATCCGCTCGAGGAATAGTGTCTTCTTTTACGCCAACCGCGGCGCCCACGAGGAGGTGCCCCTTCTTATCCTTTGCGCTTGTCGGGTTTTGCATACGCTCAAGAATATCTTTGAGCGTGATGAGTCCAACGAGCTCACCTTCTTTTGTGGTGAGCGGAAGTTTCTCAATGCGATGTTCATGCAAAAGCTCTTTCGCTTTTTCAAGACTCACATCAGGTCGTGCACACACGAGATCTTTGGTCATCACGGAAGACACCTTCAGGCGATCATCAGTCTCAAAAAGTAAATCGCGGCGCGTAAGAATCCCCACAAGTTGTTTCTTTGCTTTGATCTCTTTCACTACGAGCACGCCCGACACATTCTCGCGCCGCATAAGAGTACGCACTTCACCGAGTGTGATATTCGGTGCCACAGTGACCGGATCTTCGATCATCACATTCTCCGCGCGCTTCACCTTGCGCACCTCTTCAACTTGTCGCTCAATAGAAAGGAAGCGATGGATGATACCAATACCTCCGAGTCTTGCCATGGCACGCGCCATTCCCGACTCGGTCACGGTGTCCATGTTTGCCGAGATAAGTGGAATATTTAAACTGATATTACGCGACAGCTGTGCTTTCGTATTGGTATCTTTTCGAGAAAACACCGCGGAGCGTCGCGGAAGGAGTAGCACATCGTCAAAGGTCAGTCCCTCACGAATGTTCATGT
>DAIUCR010000092.1:0-1292 GCA_036846065.1 Patescibacteria group bacterium
CCCTCGTTGGCGCAGGCGTAACGCCAGGCATATCAGAGAGACGCGAGGAAAGATACGCGCAGTGTTCCTGTCGCACCTTAATGAGTCCATCGAGCTTCTTTAATTGCTCACGCCCGATCGCGGCTTGTATCTCAGTGAGGCGAAAATTATATCCGACCATATTCGTAAGATCGGTGACACCCTTCTCCTCAACCACAGCTTCCGCATGATTGCGAATGAGCTGAAGACGCTCCGCAAGTCGATCGTCATTCGTCACCACAAGCGTTCCCTCTCCCGTATGGATGTGTTTGTGATAATTGAGTGAATAGACACCGATGTCTCCGAGTGTTCCCGCGAAGCGTCCGTTATAGAGTGCACCAGGTGCCTGCGCACAATCTTCAATGACCGCAATATTGTGTTCCTTCGCAATGGCATTGATCGCATCAGCGTCATACGGTTGCCCAAAGATGTCCACGACGATTATCGCCTTCGTGCGGGGAGTGATCTTCTTGCGCACCGACTCAGGGTCGAGGCAAAAATATTCCGGCTCCACATCCGCGAACACGGGAATTGCGCCATAGAAAAGAGGGGCGGACGCGGAGATGACCATTGAATATGGTGACACGATGATCTCGTCACCAGGCTCGATACCGAGTGCCCCCACCGCAGCGATAAGCCCCGAAGTTGCGGAGTTCATCGCAATCGCATGCTTCACCCCAAAATGTTTTGCCCACTCGGCCTCGAGCGCCTGCACTTCGGTGCCGCCATAAAAATCCGGGTCCCAACATCCGAGATATTTCGAAAGCACACCTGAGTCAAGCACGCGAAGAACGGCTTCTTTTTCTTCGACACCGATCGGATTGTATCCTGGAAATATATCCTCCTTGGGACGCACAGGTGTTCCGCCATTGATCGCAAGTTTTTTCATTTCTTTTGAGACTTAATCCTCGTTAATAATTCATGACATACTTCTTGGGTCTTTAATCCCTCCTCAAGAGACGAGAGGGATTCTTCGTTCTCATCAATGATCCACACGCAATGCTTTACGAGATTTGGCAGAGCATCGATGAGTCCCGTATTGCGCACGACTTGCTTACCAAGCATCTTGAAACCCTTGAACATCGGATCCTTCACCACATCCTGAGTGATCAACTGAAATCCAAAATTTGCAAAGCGTAAGCGTTTACGCTCGGTGACAATCTCGAGCTCAAACACCGCATAACGTCGCTCGTCTCCCGTCATTAAATAGAACTGCGGGCAACGCTCAAAGGTCATCACTCCGCCAATACTCGGAGCCCCTTCCTTGTGATCAG
>DAIUCR010000093.1:0-1287 GCA_036846065.1 Patescibacteria group bacterium
AAGATCATTATGTAGAGAAAGAGCTTTATTGGGGTAGATTCGTCCGTGAGATCACTCTCCCCTTCGAAATAGACCCCGAAGGCGCAGAGGCTGTTGAGAAATACGGATTACTCATCATTCGCCTTCCTCGTCTCGATAAAAGCAGGTCTCAGAAACTCAAAGTAAAATCGATTTAAAAAAAACGCCTCTCAACTGAGAGGCGTTTTACTTTTATTAAGCCGGGGAAACCAGACGATTCACAAGATCGACACCAGCTTCAAGTGAAGGAACGATCAGGGATGACGCCTTGCGCAACATCGAGTGTTGGTGGATATTTGTCTCCTCCATGACGACCACGACGGGTTTACGGAGCATGTGTGCCCAAGATATCTCCATTACAGTGCCAATAGACACACGAGTCGCTCCAAGGAAATTCACCAAAAGAGCATCTGCGCGCATGACGTCAAAAAAATCACGAGTCATGATCCCATCCTCTGTAGACATCGGATGAAGTTCTGGATAATGATCTTTCAGATCTTCTTCTTGTGAAAGGTAATCTTTTCCACGAAGTGGCGAGACGCCAATAATGTGCGCAGGAAGGAGATCGATCGCACGCTCCCTCCAATCAACAGCATCGCCCCACGCAAGCCCGGTGATCGGACCCGCCAGATACACGAAAAATTGTCTTTGAATAATCTGTTGCTTCACGAGACATCCCTCATAATGAAAATAATCTACTAAAAAGACTAGCACACCAAAGAAGCAAAGCAATGACCGAGGGTGCTGAAGCAAGTCGGATTCACGTACAAAAAAACCGCCCCAATATGAGGCAGTCTTTTCTTTTGGGTGCCGAGGACCAGGGTAGGTCCAAGTTACTAAGCGATTTCGGAGCAATACTCCTCACTCGCTAAGTACTTGCGACCCCGACTCGCCACCTCACAGAGCCTCGGCATGACTCCGTCCTTCAACCCTTTAAAAACTTTCAGTTTTTATTCCTCGACACTAAAAAAACACAGCCAGAAGCTGTGCTTTTTTTATGGTGCCGAGGACCAGGGTTGAACTGGTGACCCCTCGCTCTTCAGGCGAATGCTCTACCAACTGAGCTACCTCGGCAAGATATATTTTTTTTCCCAGAATACGCGTAATTGCTCTCTTTCATGTTACCTACCAAGACAGCTGCCTCGGCAAGAGAGGAATAAAATGAGAATATCATATATTATCATTTTTTCCGAATGACACCGAAGCATGTTTCATACCTCGGCAGTACAAAGAAAGATACACTATTTACTAAACTTTTTCAAGAATCCC
>DAIUCR010000094.1:0-1266 GCA_036846065.1 Patescibacteria group bacterium
TATCTTTCCTCGCGTCTCTCTGATATGCCTGGCGTTACGCCTGCGCCAACGAGGGCGGGGAGTACTCATGTGTATTATCAATTTCCATTTCTCTATGACGAAGAGGTGACGGGTGTATCTCGAGAAAAATTCATCGAGTCGGTAAAAGCAGAATTGCCCGCCACTCTCCTCCGCGAGTCGGATGGCCCGCTTATCTCGGGTGGATATGTGAAGCCAATATATCTTATGCCACTTTTCGAGAAGCAGATCGCGTTTGGAACAAAGGGATATCCGTTCACTCTTGCGGATGAGCAGGTCCGCTACGAGAAGGGGATGTGTCCTGTTGTTGAGCGATTACACACGACAGAGTATTTATCTCATGAGATGATGCGTCCGGGTATGACACAAAAAGATCTTGATGATGTGGTGAGTGCATTTCGTAAGGTGTATGAATATCGTGATGAACTTAAGTAAATAATGTATATGATCCAAGACGAAATATTTTTTAAAAAAGAAGGAGATAATTGGTATAAAAGAAATGCTGATATCCTTGGTACGGAATCTCATCCCGATGCCGCACTCTCTCTTATCGAGCTGTACGGACTTGCGCCAAAGAAAGTATTGGAAATAGGCTCATCAAATGGATGGAGACTTGAAGCAATACGCACCCGCTATGGTGCAAAATGTTTCGGCGTTGAACCTAGTAAGTCGGCTGTCACTGATGGAAAAAAACGATATCCCAAGATAGCCCTGCATCGTGGGCTCGCATCAAAGATCCCGCTCAAGCAAAAGTTTGATCTGGTCATTGTGAATTACGTACTGCACTGGATCTCGCGCGAAGAGCTTTTTGCATCGATCGCAGAGATCGATCGCATGGTCGCAGATGGTGGGTTGCTGGTGATTGGTGATTTCGCACCCGATCATCCTACGAAGTCGCCATATCACCATCTGCCCAAAGATGATGTTCATACATTCAAGCTTGACTACACGAAGATATTTGAAGCAACGGCAACATATCGTGTTGCTGCAAAACTCTCTTTCCGGCACATTGATCACGTACTCACTCCGCATGTAGAAGGAAAAGATCGCGGAATGATCGCATTACTCGAGAAGTCGCAAAAGGGTTTCTATATCGGAACATAAGATGGCAAAGAAAAAGAAAGAAATACTTGTCATTGCGCATGATGCTGGCGGAGCCGAGGTCATTGCTGCGTATCTTAAAAAGAATATCGAAAAATTTGATATTCATGCATATGTTGCTGGTCCCGCGGCGAAGATATTTCGTCG
>DAIUCR010000095.1:0-1180 GCA_036846065.1 Patescibacteria group bacterium
ACATCCTTCTTGCAGAAGATGGGCACGAGGAGCTCACAATACTTCCCCCGTTTGGGCGTGCACTCATGGAATACACTGCGGCGATCCAAGAACGCACCGCAAAACACGCCCTCCACTGAGGATTGACGATACCCAGGGCAATCACAACAAAGTTCCCTCCACAAAACACAACACCCGAGCATTTGCCTGGGTGTTTTTTCTTGCTCCGTACAAGGTCCGACCTTGTACGGAGTATACACAAAAGCTTTATTTAACATCCACCATTAAAGTCTCGATCTCGTCGCGATAATTGATCCAATCTTTCACATACATCTCGAATTCATTTTCCCCTTCGAAATATCCAGGAAATTCTTTTTGCGCAAGGATTGCATCTTCTTCTCTTTTTTCACCAAGATAATCAACATAACTTGAGTAGCGATAATCCTTGAGATATCTCTCGGCCTTCTTTCTGTCTGTGATTCCATTCTCCTTCCACTTCGAATCAATAAGCTTTACGGGGTTCAAATGAATATACGCATAGAGGTATTTTAGATACTCATCATTATCCACATGCTCCGCCTTGAATTTACCCTGAACAAGAGGGCCGACTCGAGTATACTTTTTATTAAAATACATCGAGTATCCTGTTGTTAATTTGCGCATAAATTCAGTAATGCCATTTGCCCGAGTCTCTTTAAGAAGAAGATGAAAATGATTCAGCATGAGCACATAGGCGCCGATTGCAACAATAGGCTCCCCTTTCTCTGCGCCATACAAGGTCGGACCTTGTACAAGACGATAGACAATAGGCTTGCTCCCGTTACACAAAAAGAGCAACTTTTGAAAACGCTCTCGATCGGAATTATCGAGAAAAATATCACGCTTCTCTACGCCGCGATTATAAATATGATAATACTCACCTTCTGCAAAAGATATCTTCCTATTCATTAAACCAATTATAGTACAAGGTCGGACCTTGTACTAATGAAAGGAGTACAACAAAACCCCACTTTGTAATGGTGGGTTGTTTTCCAAGGTAAGAAAGTTGGGAACTTTCTTGTTTCAACGTCACTTGAATATGATTACTGCTAAATCCCCGCAATACAAGGTCCGACCTTGTATTGCGGTACTTGAGAGATCAACCCGGAAGGAATCTTTCGTAGATCTTTTGATCAATTACACTTTCCCAATGTTTTATCTT
>DAIUCR010000096.1:0-1121 GCA_036846065.1 Patescibacteria group bacterium
GAATTGCGTCGACTTGTCGCAAGTTCTCGCAACGGCAAGGTGACCATCGTCGCGCATTCAAACGGTGGTCTCGTCGCAAAACTTCTCCTTAAACAGCTTGCGGACAACAACGACCCGCTCCTTGCGCATATTGATAAACTCATTCTCGTTGCATCTCCGCAGCTCGGCACTCCCGAAGCAGTCGGGGCATTACTCTTCGGAACGAACCAGGGCATTCCCGCAGCTGCACCTATTCTTCTATCTCCTGCGACTGCACGCGTATTTGCCGAGAATTCCCCGGGAGCGAATAATTTACTCCCATCATCCGCATACTTCAGTGTCGTCCATGACAGTGCCCACCCGCTCCTTTCATTCGATAATTCTCCCGAGCTTTCCGCTTACCGCTCTCTTTACGGGCAAGTCGTCGGGAACGGTAATGAACTGCACGACTTTCTTTTGGGGTACGAGGGAAGACTAAAGCCGAATGCGGATGATATCAGCAAGCCAAACGTGCTGAATTCATTCATTGTGAACGCGGCTGCACTCACTCATATGGACATTGACAGTTGGACGCCGCCGGAGAGTATACATGTCTACCAAATCGCAGGGTGGGGCAATGAAACACTCGCAGGATTCAAGTTTTGGATGGAGCCGGACTTTAATGGGTTCGGAACACATTTCACCCATACGCCTGATATGGTCGAGGATGGTGATGGGACGGTGGTGGTTCCTTCTGCGCTTGCGACGGCATCATCGTCGAATGTGGGGAGGTGGTGGGTGGATTTGAGAAAGCACAATGGAGCTGGTTTTTTTGGATTGGAAAATCTTAATCGCAATCACAAAGATATATTAGAGGTTGTCGACCTCCTTAACTTTCTCAAAGATACATTCACCGACAAGGATATGTCCGATCTCTCGCGATTTACATACATCTCCGCGACGACACCCACAAGTCCGAGTGAACCCCATCGTCTCCACTATATTCTCCACTCACCCCTCTCCCTCGATCTCTATGATGCGCTCGGCAACCATACTGGTGTTGCGACTACGACCGGCATGATCGAGACCAACATCCCCGGCGCACACTATCGCACCTTCGGCGAGGTGAAGTACATCAGTGCTCCCGCCTCCACGACCCTTCA
>DAIUCR010000097.1:0-1117 GCA_036846065.1 Patescibacteria group bacterium
TCAAACTCTTTCAAAAATGCATTCTCGGGAGTATTCCCCGATGGTAAGACCTGTGAATATTTTTTCTTAAGCAACTCCGCAATCCAAAGAGTGGTAGTTGTCTTTCCTCTTGTGCCCGTGACCGCGATCACCGGATTATCTGTAAAGCGGAAAAAGAGACTCGCATCATTCTCGATACGCTTCCCCGCCTCCTTTGCGACCGCAAGATATTCACTCTCACGTGGCACGCCTGGATTTACCACAACAAGATCGTGCTGTTCAAAATCCTCTTTGCGATGTTCACCAAGCACAAATGTTGCGGAAGTTTTTGCGAGTGCCTTGAGCGATGGAGCAAGTACTTCCTTCGTCCTCTTGTCGGTCGCAGTCACGATCGCACCATGTTTTGCAAGCCACTTTGTTGTCGCAACCCCGCCGCCATGAAGTCCGAGACCCATAACAAGTGCTTTCGTATCTCCAAATATCTTTTGTGTTTTTGTTTTTCCCTTTTTCATTTTCCTATTCTAGCATGACACAGAAACATGTTCATTGACTTTATCATCAATATATTACATAGTATTTCCAGCAAAATTCTTTTTAAGAAAGGAACACGTAAATGGGTCAGCTCACTATTCTCGCACTTGCGCATGATTCAATGTGGGATATCAAGAAAGATAAGGAATTTGGAAAGAATATCGTGGACGCAATAGAGGGGCGTGGAAATCCAAATATTCCCTCTCGCCCTCACGGTGTATGGGGAACGCAACTTGGTCCACAATTTCACTCGAACGACACACTGTTTGTTTCCATCGAAGATGGAGTGCTCAAAAGGCTTTCGCCAGAAGAACAGAACCATCTTCGAGTCTCTCTCGCGCGCTATCGCAGGAAAAAAGAAGATGATTCAAACGACTGACGCAACAACATAAAACGCCGACATATTGTCGACGTTTTTTCTTTATCTTCTTAGCACTTCACTACTTCACCCCGTGTGGACCGCTTTCAGTCCGCCCTGAATCCGTCATGCGAATGAACTCCGCATTCTTTGAAAATTCCTTGAGTGACGTGGCACCAAGATAGCTCATCGAGGAGCGTAGCCCCGACACAAGGTCCATGACCACCATCGCGGCCTCCCCGCGATAGG
>DAIUCR010000098.1:0-1023 GCA_036846065.1 Patescibacteria group bacterium
CTATCCCGTATCTTTCCGAGCTTGGTGTTGCGGCAACAACACGCGCGAGTTTGCATGTGTATAACACAAAAGAAGATGTTGATGCATTGATCGAAGGAGTGAAGAAAGCACGTGAATTATTCACGGCGATATAATCTATGGACCCGCTCTATCAAGAACATATTCTCGATCATTACAAACATCCGCATAACAGGCGGCTGATGGAGGATGCGGATATTATACAAAGGGGAGAGAATGCGTCGTGTGGCGATGACCTTGTTCTATATTTGAAGTGGGGGGCAAGTGGAGAACTTGCTGATGTGTCTTTTGAGGGATTTGGTTGTGCTATCTCACAATCTGGCGCATCGATGATGACCGATAAGATAAAAGGCATGACGAAGGAGCAACTCCTGCAGTTTTCGCCACAAGATATGTACGAGCTTTATGGCGTGGAAATATCTCCGCAACGCGAGAAGTGCGCACTTCTTACGCTCTCAACACTTCGCGAGGCACTTGCTAAATAAGTATTTTTCATGTCTAATACGGCCTACACTATGTCACATCTCGATATAAAAAACTTCACCGTGAGTACGGGAGGGAAGAATGTTGTCTCTGATATGTCACTTTCAATCGAAAGTGGCGAACTTCATGTACTTATGGGACCGAACGGCTCCGGAAAATCGTCTCTCTTGAACGCTATTATGGGGCACCCGAAGTATATTTTAAGTAGCGGCGTGATGCTTTTGGACGGTAAGAATATCACCGAACTTCCAACCGAGAAGAAAGCAAAGGTGGGGCTTTTCCTGTCTCTTCAGCATTTACCGGAGATCGCGGGTGTAACACTTACCAACTTCTTGCATCGTGCGTACAAAGAATTAAAGGATGGAAAAGAGACTCCACTTGAGTTCTATAAGATGACAGAAGCACGTGCGAATGAATTTGGCATTGATCCAACATTCCTAAAGAAGCATGTGAACAAGGGTCTTTCTGGTGGGGAAAAGAAACAATCCGAAGTTCTCCAGCTTTTAGCGCTCAAGCCAAAGT